>NZ_DATBQF010000019.1:0-88312 GCF_036560965.1 Methylosinus sp.
CGACGCGCTGTTCGACAACGGCCGGCGTGGCCGCGTCATCACCGGCGCCAATAAGCGCCCGCTGAAGTCGCTCGCCGACATGCTGAAGGGCAAGCAGGGCCGCTTCCGCCAGAATCTGCTCGGCAAGCGCGTCGATTATTCCGGCCGCTCGGTCATCGTCGTGGGTCCGGAGCTCAAGCTCCATCAATGCGGCCTGCCGAAGAAGATGGCGCTGGAGCTGTTCAAGCCCTTCATCTATTCGCGTCTCGACGCGAAGGGCCATTCGGCCACGGTGAAGCAGGCCAAGAAGCTGGTCGAGAAGGAGAAGCCGGAGGTTTGGGACATCCTCGACGAGGTGATCCGCGAGCATCCGATTCTGCTCAATCGCGCGCCGACCCTGCATCGCCTCGGCATTCAGGCCTTCGAGCCGGTGCTGATCGAGGGCAAGGCGATCCAGCTGCATCCGCTCGTCTGCGCCGCCTTCAACGCCGATTTCGACGGCGACCAGATGGCCGTGCATGTGCCTTTGTCGCTCGAGGCGCAGCTCGAAGCGCGCGTGCTGATGATGTCGACGAACAACATTCTGCATCCGGCCAATGGTCAGCCGATCATCGTGCCGTCGCAGGATATCGTTCTCGGCCTCTATTATCTGTCGCTCGAGCGCGACGGCGAGCCCGGCCAAGGCATGATGTTCGCCGACCAGGGCGAGATCGAGCACGCGATCGCCGCCAAGGCGATCACGCTGCAGACCAAGATCAAGGGCCGCGCCTGGACCTATGACGAGAAGGGCCAGCGCGTGTCGAAGATCTTCGACACGACGCCCGGCCGCCTGATCCTCGGCCAGCTGCTGCCGCGCAATCCGAAGATTCCCTTCGACGCAGCCAACAAGCTGATGACGAAGAAGGAAATCTCCAACATGATCGACACCGTCTACCGCAACTGCGGTCAGAAGGAGACGGTCATCTTCTGCGATCGCATCATGTCTCTCGGCTTCCGCGAGGCGTTCAAGGCGGGCATCTCCTTCGGCAAGGATGACATGGTCATCCCGGAGACGAAGGAGCGCATCATCGCCGAGACGCGCGCGGCGACGAAGGAATATGAGCAGCAGTATAACGACGGCCTCATCACCCAGGGCGAGAAATACAATAAGGTCGTCGACGCCTGGATGAAGTGCTCGGAGAAGCTCGCCGAGGAGATGATGATCCGCATCTCCACCGTCCGCAAGGACGAGCACGGCCGCGATCTGCCGATCAACTCGATCTATATGATGTCCCACTCGGGCGCCCGCGGCTCGCCCGCGCAGATGAAGCAGCTCGCGGCGATGCGCGGCCTCATGACCAAGCCCTCGGGCGAGATCATCGAGACCCCGATCATCTCGAACTTCAAAGAGGGCCTCACCGTTCTCGAATACTTCAACTCCACCCACGGCTCCCGCAAGGGCCTGTCGGACACGGCGTTGAAGACCGCGAACTCGGGCTATCTCACGCGTCGTCTCGTCGACGTGGCGCAGGATTCGATCATCACCACGGTCGATTGCGGCACCGAGAAGGGCATTCGCATGCGGGCGATCATCGACGCCGGCCAGGTCGTCGCCTCGCTCACCTCGCGCATTCTCGGCCGCACCGCGGCGGAGGATCTGCGCGACCAGCAGGGCAAGATCATCGTCCCCAATGGCGAGATGATCCAGGAGTGGCATATCGAGCCGATCAACGCCGCCGGTCTTCAGGAGGTGAAGATCCGCTCGGTGCTGACCTGCGAGTCGAAGAATGGCGTCTGCGGCAAATGCTACGGGCGCGACCTCGCCCGCGGCACGCCCGTCAATATGGGCGAGGCGGTCGGCGTCATCGCGGCGCAGTCGATCGGCGAGCCCGGCACGCAGCTCACCATGCGCACCTTCCACATCGGCGGCGCGGCGCAGCTCGCGGATCAGTCCTTCGTCGAGTCGAACTTCGAAGGCACGGTGCATATCCGCAACCGCCATGTCGCGCGCAACTCGGATGGCGATCTCATCGTCATGGCGCGTAACGTCGCGGCGGTGATCGTCGGGCCGGATGGCGTCGAGCGCGCGGTCAACCGTATCCAATACGGCGCAAGGCTGAAGGTCGACGAGGGCGACAAGATCAAGCGCGGCGAACGCATCGCGGAATGGGACCCCTACACGCGTCCCATCGTCAGCGAGGTCGACGGCGCGATCGGCTTCGAGGATCTCGTCGAAGGCCAGTCGGTGACGGAGACGGCCGACGAATCGACCGGCATCACCAAGCGCGTCGTCATGGATTGGCGTCTCAACACGCGTTCGGCGAGCCTCAAGCCGGCGATTCTGATCAAGAGCCCCGACGGCAAGGTCATCAAGCTGCAGCGCGGCGGCGACGCTCGCTACACGCTGCCGGCCGAGTCGATCATCGCGGTCGAGCCGGGCTCGGTGATCAAGGCCGGCGACATTGTCGCGCGTATCTCGCTGGAGAGCGCCAAGACGCGCGACATCACCGGCGGTCTGCCGCGCGTCGCCGAGCTGTTCGAGGCGCGCCGTCCCAAGGATCACGCGATCATCGCGGAAATCACCGGCACGGTGCAATTCGGCCGCGACTACAAGAACAAGCAGCGCCTCTCCATCGTCCCGCACGAGGAGGGGGGCGAGCCGGTCGAATATCTGATCCCCAAGGGCAAGCACATCCATCTCCAGGACGGCGACGTCGTGGAGAAGGGCGACTATATCGTCGACGGCAATCCGGCCCCGCACGACATTCTGGCGATCAAGGGCGTGGAGGAGCTGGCCGCTTACCTCGTCAACGAGATCCAGGAGGTCTACCGGCTGCAGGGCGTCAACATCAACGACAAGCACATCGAGGTGATCGTGCGTCAGATGTTGCAGAAGGTCGATATCGTCGACGCCGGCGACACCGGCTTCCTCGACGGCGAGCAGGTCGATCAAACCGAGCTCGACGAGGCCAACGCCAAGGTGCTCGAAGAGGGCGGCAAGATCGCGCATGGCACGCCGGTGCTGCTCGGCATCACCAAGGCTTCGCTGCAGACGCGCTCCTTCTTCTCGGCGGCCTCCTTCCAGGAGACGACGCGCGTGCTCACGGAAGCGGCGGTCAATGGCAAGGTGGACCCGCTCGTCGGCCTGAAGGAGAATGTCATCGTCGGCCGGCTGATCCCGGCGGGCACGGGCGCGGCCATGGCGAAGTTCCGTGGCATCGCCACCGGCCGCGACGATCTCATCATCGAGCAGCGCGCCGCCGAAGCCGACGCGCGCCCGACGACGCCGCGCCTGCCGCCCGCCGCGGCGGAGTGAGGCGGCGAATAGACCGAAGAAAAGGCCGCCCAGCGATGGGCGGCCTTTTTCATGGGGGTCGGTCGTCGAGAGGCGACGATCGTCGGTCGGCGGCCTATCGCTTCTTCCGGCCGCCGGCCTCGGCCGTTTTCTTGAAGCCGGTCGCGAGCTGCGTGCCGAGCGCGAGAGCCCGGGCTTCGGTCACGCGCAGCGCGCAATAGCCGAAATCGGCTTCCTGAATATAGGAGCGGCAAATCTCCTCGCGGCGCGCCGAAAATCCGGCCTGCTCGCGCACCAGCTCCTTGCGCTGGGCCTTGTCGGATTTGATCTTGTCGTAGAGCGCCTTGAAATCATTGCGCACGGTCTGGTCGATGCGGGCGCGCATCGTCAGCATGTCGCCGGCGCGCTTGGGGTCGAAATCGCCGCCGCCCATGCCCCAGAGTCCATTGGGATCGGCGCGGCAATCGGCCTGCTTCAGCTCGCAGGCCTTGCCCTCGGCGCTGACGAGAATCGCGCCGTCGAGCGCGTCGAAGCCGAAGGGGCAGGCCGGAAACTCCACCTCATAGCGATGAAGTCCGCTCGCCGTCTCCCGCGGCGTGAGCCGCAGCGGCTCGGAGACCTCGATCCGGCAGGTCTCGCCGGAGCGCGTCAGCCGATCGCCGACCAGCGACAGGCGCGCGACCTCGAGCGCGCCGCCACGGCGCTGCAATTCGATCGAGCCATGCGCTTCGCCATCCTGATAGAGGACGCGGCCGAGGATCGAGTCCTCGCTCGGCAATTTGGGGGCGACGGGCGCGACAGCGGCGCGGGGTTTCGGCTTTGGCGCTTCGGCCGGCGCCGCGACAGCGCCCGTCGGCGCAGGCGCGACCGCGCCCGGCAACGCCATCTGCGCGACGGCGCCGGTCGAGGCGGCGAGAGCCGAAAGAAGCGCCGCGCCGAGAATCGCGCGGGAGGACACATTGGACATGAAAGATAACAAAGACTGAAAGACGCGGCCTCGGCAAGTGCCTCGGCAAATGCGGATCGAGGCCCCGTCCGATGCCGCGCCTCAACGCGGCGCCAGCACCATGATCATCTGGCGGCCTTCCATCGAGGGCTCGAGCTCGACCTTGGCGATGGTGACCGTCTCTGCCTTGACACGGCTCATCAGCCGGTAGCCGATGTCCTGATGGGCGATCTCACGGCCGCGAAAGCGCAATGTGACCTTGACCTTGTCGCCCTCTTCGAAGAAGCGCAGCACGGCCTTCATCTTCACTTCATAGTCGTGCTCGTCGATGCCGGGGCGGAGCTTGATCTCCTTGACCTCGACGATCTTCTGCTTCTTGCGGGCCTCGGCGGCCTTCTTCTGTTCGAGAAATCGAAATCTTCCGTAATCGAGGATTTTGCAGACCGGCGGCTCGGAGTTGGGCGCGATCTCGACGAGATCGAGCGAAGCCGTCTCCGCCAGTGTGAGGGCGTCGGGCAGCGGAACCACGCCGTGGTTCTTGCCTTCCGAGTCGATCAGTTGCACCTCGCGCGCGCGAATCTCCCGGTTGATGCGCGGACCCTCTTTCTGTGGGGCCGCGGTGCTCTTCATTGGACGGCGAATGGATATTCTCCCTTCAGGATGAAACCGATCGTCTGCCGATCCGAGCCGATTCGCGAGAGCAAGCGGCATAAAGCCGCCACCTCCCCCGAGACGACCCGGCGGATGGCCGACGTCGAAAGAATCTCACTCTCTTCGACGAAGTCAACCGTCGAGAGGGAACTATTCTCGGTGACGTGGTCGAAATCGGTGCTCAACCGCAATCCGCGAAGGCGGGACAGGCTGCGCCGCAGCCTCCCGCTCCACCCATTGCGGCGCAGGACGCCTCTGTCTCGCCTCCGCTCGCGGGCTTGGCGATCAGCGACAGCTGGCGCGTCAATTCGACGCTTCCGCAGGCCGGACATGCGGGAATGTCGTCCGAGCGCACCAATGTCTCGAACTCTTTGTCGCAGGAATTGCAGCGATAAGCGTAGAGCGGCATCGATATCCTCGTTACCGGGAAGACGTTCCGACGATTACATGCGCTCGAGGCCGCGTCATTGCAAGCCGTGGCTCCTGCTCACCCGGCCCCCTGTCGCGCGCCGCTGCTCACTCGGCGCGGGCGAGGCGCAGCGCATAGGCGCGGACATCCTTCGGCCATTCAGTCATTTGCGCTTCGAATCGCGCGGCGTCTCCCGAAAAGAGCGCGCGCAGCGCCTCCTCATAGCCCGGCAAATCTCCGGCGACGGCCGACAGAAAGCGATAGGCGGCCTCGCGCGCCGCGCGCTGACGCCCATCCGCCCCGCCCTCGCGCCGCGCGGTCTCGACGAGGCGCCGCAGCGCCGCCGAAGCGCCCCCGGGCTGCGCGGCGAGCCAATCCCAATGGCGCGGCAGCAAGGTGATCTCGCGCGCCACGACGCCGAGCTTCGGCCGCCCGCGTCCGCGCGCGCCATCCTCAACGGCGTCCTGCTCCGCCGCGTCCTGCTCGACGCCGTTCGGCTCCGCAGCCGCGCTCCGGGCCCTGCCGCGCGCCCTGTCGCTCATGGCTGGGCCGGGCGGCGACGCGGCGAGCCGCGTGATGATCTCGGCTTTCGCGCCGCGCAAATCGAGATCGACGACCTCGCCGGTCGCATCGTCGAAAGTGAGGATAAAGCCGTCGGCGGCATCGGCGTTCTTGACCGCCAATGCGACCTCGACCAGAGGGCCGGCGGCCAGCATTCGCCCTTCGGCGAAAGCGGCGCAGGGCCGCGACAAACGGGAGAGCGCTTCGTTTTCCATGGGAAATTATACCCGTTATAAAATAGCAGAGTCAATAATACCCGGAATAAATATTCCACCGGCGGCCGGCGCCTGCGCCCTATCTGTTTCGGGGCCCCGCCTTTTTCGGCACGCGATGGAGATCTCCCGAATGATTCGCCCTTTCGCCCTTTGCCTTTGTCTGTGCGCCACGCCGATGCTCGCCGCGCGCGCGGAGCCCTCGGCGCAGGCCGAGACGCGACGAATCGAGTCGGATCTGCGCCGCATCCGGCTGCCGGAGGGCTTCTCCATCTCGCTCTATGCGCTGGTTCCCCATGCGCGCACGCTCGCCGTCGGCGGACGCGGCGCTGCGATCTTCGTCGGCACGGATGCGAGCCGCATTCATGTGCTGACGCCGGGCGGCGAGCGCGCCGCTTCCATCGACGCATTCGCGCCGGACGCGCCTTTCGTCATTCCGCACGGCCTCTGCCTCGACGCGGAGGGAACGCTTTTCGTCGTCGAGCAGAATCGCATTTCGAGCTTCGCTTCGGCCGAGAAGGACTGGCGCAGCCTCGCCTGGAATGACGCGCGCAATCTCGCGCCGCAGGGCGGGCTCGTCCCCGTCGCCGAGCAGAGCGCCAATCACACGGCGCGCGTCTGTCGCATAGGGCCGGACGGCAGGCTCTATGTCGCGTTGGGCCAGCCATACAACGTCACCCCGCGCGAAAAGCTCGCGCTCTATGACCGGATCGGGATGGGCGGCATCATTCGCATGAATCGCGACGGCTCCGGTCGCGAGGTTTTCGCGCGTGGAATCCGCAATTCCGTGGGGATGGATTTCGATCCAGCGGATGGCGCGCTCTGGTTCACCGACAATCAGGTCGACCGCATGGGCGACGACACGCCGCCCGGCGAATTGAACCGCGCGACGTCGCCGGGATTGCATTTCGGCTTCCCCTGGTATGGCGGCGGCCATGTGCGCACTTACGAATATTCGCGCGACGAGCCGCCGCCGGGCGTGGTCTTTCCGCAGGTGGAGGAGGCGCCGCACGCCGCCGATCTCGGCATGAGCTTCTACCGTGGCTCGGCCTTCCCGCCCTATTATCGCGGCGGGATTTTCTCCGCCCAGCACGGCTCATGGGACCGCACCATGCCGGTCGGCGCGCGCGTGATGTTCACCCGCGTCGGCCCGGAGGGAAAGCGCGGCGTCAGCGAGCCCTTCGCCGAGGGCTGGGACACCGGCGATCCGCAATATCTCGGTCGCCCGGTGGATGTGGCGGAATTGCCGGACGGCTCGCTGCTGGTGACGGATGACCAGAACGGGGCCGTGTATCGGATCGTCTATCGCGCGCCGTGACGTCGGGCCTGGATCGTTTCGTCGCTGCGCTCGTCGCGATGACGCGCGATCAGGCCGGTTCTGCGCTTGTCCCGCTCAACGCCTTTCCGTCATGCCCCGTCACGCGCGCATCCAGCATCCGTCCCGCCTCGGCGCCGGGCGTGCGCAGCGGCGTGAAATCTTCGGCGCGGGCCATGCCGCCCTTTTCCGTCAGCACGCGCAAAGTCTTGCCGATCTGCGCGTCGAGATGGCGCGCCAGCGCCGCCTCTCCCGCTGCGCGCAGGCGGGCGGCGCGCTCTTTCACGATCACGCCATTGACTTGCGGCATCAGCGCCGCCGGCGTTCCGGGGCGCGGCGAAAAGGGGAAGACATGCAGATGCGTCAGCCCGCATTGCTCGACGAGAGCGAGCGTGCGCGCGAACATCTCTTCCGTCTCGGTGGGGAAGCCCACGATGAAATCGGCGCCGAAGACGATGTCCGGCCGCGCCGCGCGCAGCGCCGCGCAGAAGCCGATGGCGTCGGCGCGCGAATGGCGGCGCTTCATGCGCTTTAAAATCAGATCGTCGCCCGCTTGCAGCGAGAGATGCAGATGCGGCATGAGGCGCGGCTCGGCGCTCATGCAATCCAACAGCTCGGCGTCCGCCTCTATGCAGTCGATGGAGGAGAGCCGCAGCCGCTCGAGCTGCGGCAGCGCGCGCAGCACGGCGCGCACGAGCCCGCCGAGCGCGGCGCCTTCGGCGGCGTAGCTGGTCAGATCGACGCCGGTCAGCACGATCTCGCGCTTGCCGCTCGCGACGAGCCGGCGCGCTTCGGCGATGACCTCGGCCGGCGCGATGGAGCGCGACGGCCCGCGGCCGAAGGGGATGATGCAGAAAGTGCAGCGATGGTCGCAGCCGTTCTGCACGGCGAGAAAGGCGCGCGTCTGCCCCTCGGCGGCGCTCTCGGCGCGCGCCTCGCCGGGCTCGACGAGCACGCGGGCGACGCCGTCCATGGCGGAAAAGCTCTCGGGCTCGATGCGCGCCGCGCAGCCGGCGACGATGATCTCCGCCGTGGGACGCTCGCGGTTGAGGCGCCGGATCGTCTGCCGCGCCTGGCGCGTCGCCTCGGAGGTGACGGCGCAAGTGTTGACGATGACGCGCTCGCGGCCACTCGATTCCGGAGCGCCGGCGCGCGCCTCGCGCAGCAGCCGCTCCGAATCGACGTAATTGAGACGGCAGCCGAAGGTGACGATGTCGACCGCCGCGGTCACGCGTCCGGCTCGGTGAAGAAACGCGCCTCGAGCACTGTCTCGAATTCCAGCTCGACGTCGCCGGTCATCAGCACATGATCGTCCGCTCCCCAGGCGATGACGAGATCGCCGCCGGGCAGGCGCACGCGCGCCTCGCGGGCCGAGAGGCCGGCGCGGGCCGCCGCCACCAGCACGGCGCAGGCCGCCGAGCCGCAAGCGCGCGTCTCGCCCGTGCCGCGCTCCCAGACGCGCAGCAGAATCTCATCCGCCGCGATCATCTTGGCGAAGGAGATATTGGCGCGCTCGGGGAAGAGAGGGTGATGCTCCAGCTGCGGCCCGAGCGTCGCGAGATCGATCGTCTGCGGGTCCTCGACGAAGAAGACCGCATGGGGATTGCCCATGTTGACCGCCGAAAAGGCGGCGGGCGCCCCCTGGACGGGAGGCGAGAGCGGCACATTTGATGTGTCTGAGGCGTCAGTGGCGAGCGGGATCTCCCGCCAGCCGAGACGCGGCGCACCCATGTCGACGGTGAAGCGCGTGTCGCCGGCGCGCCAGGTGCGCACGGGGCCGGCGTCGGTCTCCAGCGTCAGCGCGTCGCCTTCGCCCGCGCGGCCGAGCACATAGGCGACGCAGCGCGTGCCATTGCCGCAGGCGGCGGAGAGCGAGCCGTCGGTGTTGTAGATGCGCATGAAGGCGTCGGCGCCCGCTTGGCGCGGCTCGTGCAGGACCATGAGCTGATCGAAGCGCAGGCCCGGCGCCCGCGCTATGGCGCGCGCCTCCGCGGGCGCCGCCTCGACGCCGGCTCCGCGCAAGTCGAGCACGAGTATTTCATTGCCGATCCCGTTCATGCGAAAGATCGGGCGGCCGGCGAGCGGGTTGGTCATCATGCCGTTCATTTCCTGTTACAGGCGTATATAGAGAATCGAATCGCGACGCTATGGCCGGCGCGCGCTTTCAAAAGGACGAGACCGATGAGCGATACGAACGGTGAGGGCTTCACGCAGAGATTGAAGCGCGCCTGGCCCTTTGTGGTGGGTCTGGCCGTTCTCGCCGTCGCGGCCGGCGCCTTTTTCGGCGCGACCTCCAGTCCGCCGCCCTCGCCTCCCTCCGCTCCGCCGTCATCCGCCGCCGTCGCCCCGCCGCCCGGCGCGCATGCCGCGGCGGAGGCGCCCGCGCCCGACAGCCCGGTCGCGCCCAAGCCGACGTTGGACCTCAACGAGCAGCAGCCGCCGGCCGATGCGCAGGCGGAGGCGCAGGCCGAGGCGATCGCCGGTCAGGCGATCGACATCATCGCGCGCCCCGTGGTCAAATTGCGCGGGCAGGGCACATGGGCGGAGGGGTTGAAGACGATCTCCGACGCCATCGCCAATCTGCGGATCGCCGCCTCCAAGGTCGGCCTCACGGTGGACGGACGTCCTCTCGTCGCCTTCACCGAGACGGATGACAATGGCTTTCATTTCGAGGCGATGCTGCCGCTCACGAAACCGCCGGAGGCCAAGACGAAGCTCGACCATGGCGTCGAGGTCGGCGCCTCGCCCGCCGGCAAGGCGCTGAAATTCCAGCACCGCGGACCCTATGAGGAGATCGACTCGACCTATGAGGCGATCACCGCCTTTCTGGACGAGAAGGGCCTCGATACGAAAAATCTGTTCGTCGAGGAATATCTCACCGATTTGAAGACCAGCGACGACGATGGGCTCGAGGTGGATATTTACGTATTCTTGAAGTGAGAGGCGTCACGTCGTCGTCTCTCCTTCCGGGCGATATTCGAGAATATCGCCCGGTTGGCAGTCCAAGACCTCGCAGATCTTCTCCAGCGTGTCGAAGCGAATTCCCTTCACCTTGCCGGATTTCAAGAGGCTGACGTTCTGCTCGGCGATGCCGATGCGTTGCGCGAGATCGCGCGAGCGCATCTTGCGCCGCGCCAGCATCACGTCGAGATTGACCACGATCGCCATGGCGCTCACACGAACTGCGCGTTTTCGCCGGCGATGTCGGCGGCCGTCTTGAAGATATGCGCAATGGCGACCAGCATCAGCGTGAAGATGATGTTGAGCAGATCCTCGAGCCTTATATAGCCGTGATGGCTCTGCTCGAAGGGCAGATGCGAGGCGATCGCGAGAATGATCGCCGAGCGGAGCGCCACATCCAGAAAAATCGAGGCGAGGCCGATCACGCCCGCGCGCCGCAGCCATAGCGCCGCCTCGGCGGAGAACACGCCGCCGCTCAGATAGAGGCTGAAGACGCGCCACAGGCAAAAGCAGATCACGGCGACGAACACCCACAGGGCGAGGCTCAGCGCCGTCGCGATCGCATATTGGCCTTGCGAAGCGCCCGAAACGTCGATCTGCAGCAGCTCGCGATAATGGCTCTCGACCTTTCCACGATCGGCCCAGAAGGTCAGGATCGCGAGGAGATCCGCCCCGGCGAAAAGCACGACGAGCGTGCGGATCGTCTGGCAGATCCAGCCGATGCGCATCCGCAGCGCCGAGACGCGCGGGTCTTGAAAAGCGGCGATGTCGGTCATGAAATTCATCCTTCTCCTCGCGCCGGCAGAAATTGCCGTATCGCGCGATGAAAACAATTTGACGCATATTATTTTTAATGTCAAACATGAAATTATTATAGAACCACAGGAAGCGAACCATGACCCGCGGTTTCACGCCTCTCACGCTCGCCGTCGCCGCTTGCCTCTCCGGTTGCAATGGCGTGCCGCTCGCCACGCAATGGAAGCTGCGCTCCTATGATCTCTCGACCGCCGACGTCGCGCCTCTGCGCGTCGCTTTGCGCGCGCCCGATTGGCTCGAGCCGACGCCCGCCAGCGCGCGGGTCGTCGCGACCTATTGGCGCGACGGCGAGGAGGAGGCGAAGCATGTGCTGACGATTCGTCTCGTCGGCTCCGAGCGCGCGGAGGACGCTCCTGTCCTCGCTGGACAGGACGCCGCCGCCTCCGGCAGGCTCGTCGTCTTCGAAGCCGATCGCCGCGATCTCGCCGCCATCCGCGCCGCGCAGGAGGAAGCGAGCCGCTGGCGCGCGAGCCGGGCGCAAACGCATGGCTCGCTCGATCTTACCGGCGGCCTCTTCTGCCGCCGCGCGGAGATCGCGAAGGGGCCGTTGCTCTTCGACGTCTATGTCCATGCGGATGATGGGCTCGGCTGGCTGCCGCTGCTCCTCGGCCATGATGCGCATCCGAGCGACGCGGACGAGCGGAAGTTGGCCGATTTCATGCCGCCTTGCGCGGCCGGGCCCGCGAGCCTCGCAGCCAAAGCGCGGAAATAGCGGGCCGATTGCGCCGCTGTCCGATCTTGCTGGCGCAGCCCCCCCTCGATCCGATATGATCCTCGCCACACTGCCCGCGGGCAGGGCTGGACACCCAAGTCAATGTACGGCGACGAGCTTTCCGTCGGCTTCGAAATCTTAGAGATCATCTGGATCGATCTGCTTCTCTCGGGCGACAATGCGATCCTCATCGCGCTCGCCTGTCACAAGCTCCCGAAAAAGCAACGACGATGGGGCATATTGCTGGGCGCGGCCGGCGGCGTCGCGTTGCGCATCGCCTTCGCTTTCGTCGTCGTCCAGCTCATGGGCGTTCCGGCGCTCAAGGCGATAGGCGGCGTCCTGCTGCTGGGCGTCGCGGTGAAGCTGCTGATCGACGAGACCGAGCATCACGTCGATGCGAAAGAGGATCTCTGGGGCGCTGTCGCCGCCATCGTCATGGCCGATGCGGTGATGTCGCTCGACAATGTCATCGCCATCGCCGGCGCCGCGCGCGGCTCCATGCCGCTCATCATTTTCGGCCTCGCCGTCTCGGTGCCGATCGTCGTCTTCGGCGCCGGATTGCTGATGCAGGCGCTGTCGCGCTTTCCCATTCTGGTCTGGGCCGGCGCGGGCCTGCTCGGCTGGATATCGGGCGAGCTGATCGCCGGCGATCCGGTGTGGGAAAAATTCGGCTGGACCGCGCCCGCTCATTTCGATCTTGCCGCCTCCGTCGTCGGCGCCGTTCTGGTGCTCGCCGCCGGCGGGATCGCGCTGAAGCTCGAGGAGCGCGCCGAGGCGCGGCGCAAGACGCAAGGCGGGGGCTGATCCGCCATGGCGCTCGCGCTGCTGAAATGGGCGCTGCTCGTCGCCGTCTGCGTCTATGTTCTCGCGGCGGCGGGTCTCGGCCTGTTTCAGCGGCGGCTGCTATATCTGCCGGATACGCGCCACATCCCGCCGCATGAGGCGGGCCTGGACGGCGTCGAGGAGCTGACCCTCGCGACCGCCGATGGCGAGACGATCGTCGCCTGGCGCGCGCCGCCGCGCGAAGGGCGGCCGGTGCTTCTCTATTTTCACGGCAACGCCGGCGGGCTCTTCGACCGCGTCGCGCGTTTCCGCAATTTTATCGGCGAGGGCTATGGCTTCCTCGCCATCGCCTATCGCGGCTATGCCGGCTCCAGCGGAACGCCGACGCAAGACGGACTCATGCGCGACGCCGAGGCGGCCTATGACGCCGCCCGCGAAGCCTATGCGCCCGCCCGCATCGTGATCGTCGGCGAATCGCTCGGCTCCGGCGTCGCGACTCGGCTCGCCGCGCGGCGGGAGGCGGCGGCGCTGGTGCTCGATTCGCCCTTCACCTCGGCGGCCGACATCGCCGCGGCGCGCTATGGCTTCCTGCCGGTGCGCTGGCTGATGCTGGATCAGTTCCGCTCCGATCTCGCCATTCGCGATGTGCATATGCCGGTGCTGATCGTCCATGGCGATCAGGACGGCGTGGTGCCGATCGCGCTCGGGCAACGGCTGTTCGCGCTCGCCAATGAGCCGAAGAGCTTCATTCGCGTGCCCGGGGGGCAGCATCTCGTCGTCGGATTGGCGAATGTGTTTCCGCGCGTCGCGCGCTGGGTGGATGCGACGCTCGCCGCGCCACGCCGCATGGAGAGGCGAGCGACTGAGCGTGTCGCTCAGCCGCGCGAGGAGCCTTGGCGCGCGATGGGCTGCTGCGGATCGAGCGCCAGAGCGCGCTGATAGGATTCCGCCGCCTTCTGGCGATTGCCCTTGCGCTCATAGGCGAGGCCGAGCCACGCCCAGGCCGGGGCGCTCCGATTGTCGACATTGAGCGCCGCGTTGAAATCCTCGATCGCCTTGTCGTAATTGCCGAGCGTGACGAGGCTCTCGCCGCGCGCCTGATAGGGCGCCGCCGCGAAGGGATCGCGGTCGATGGCGTTGTCGAAATCGGTGACGGCGCGTTGATTGTCGCCGCGCTTCTGATGGATCAGCCCGCGCGCGTGAAACGCCTGGGCGCTCTCGGGATTGAGCTTGATCGCGGAATCGAGGTCGAGCAGCGCCTGATCGAAATTGCCCTGCGAGCGCAAGAGATTGGCGCGGCCTATATAGGCCGGGGCGTGATTGGGATTGACGTCGACGGCGCGATCGAAGTCCAGTCGCGCCTGATCGTTGCGGCCGATCTGGCGGAAGGCGAGCGCGCGATTGGTGAAGGCGGCGGCGTTATTGGGCTCGATCTTGATCGCCTGGGAGAAGTCGGTGATCGCCTCCTGGAACTGGCCGATCTTGGCCAGCGCCACGCCGCGCGTGTTGAACGCTTCGGCGCTCGGATTGCGCCGAATGACCTCCGACAGCGATTCGATATTGGCGTTGGCGGCCTTGGGGTCGGCGGCGTCCGTCTCGGCGAAGCCCCGTCCCGGCGGGCGCAGCATGCCGGCGGTCTCGCAGCCGGCGAGAGCGAGCAGCGCCAGAACCGCGGCGCAGACGCGCGAAGGCGCACGGCGCGCCGATAGGGCGGACGTCCGGCGAACCGCCGAGCCGAGCGGCAATTCCATTCCGTCCGACCTCCTAGAACGATGTCCTGAAAGCGCCTGACGCGCCATGACGATGATATAGACCGGGCAATTCGGCGAGAATTCGACCGCGCGCCCGGTTTTGGACGCTCAGCGACCGCCGACGGCGGGCTTCGGCTTCATCGGCAGCAGGCCTTCGCGCTGCAGCTTCTTGCGGGCGAGCTTGCGGGCGCGGCGCACGGCCTCGGCCTTCTCGCGGGCCCGTTTCTCCGAGGGCTTCTCGTAATGGCCGCGGAGCTTCATCTCACGGAAAATGCCTTCGCGCTGCATCTTCTTCTTCAGCGCCTTGAGAGCCTGGTCGACATTATTGTCGCGGACGAGAACTTGCACGAAGCGATCCTGTTTTTTGGGGCGGCGGCGCCCCGGTTGGAGACGTTGCTGCGGAGGTGAGAATAGTCGATCGGGCGCTGACGGAGCGCCTGATCCGTGCGCGGGGAATTAACAGACTTGCCCGGCGTTGTCCACAAGGAGCAGCTGTGGCGACGCCGGCCTCCGTACTAACCGATATGCGCCGCCGATATACGCCCGAGAGGCGTCGCCGACGGTTTCGCCGAAGCGGGCGCGGCCGAGGCGGCGGTGGGGAGGGTGGATTTTTGCGGCCGCTTTCGCCACCATGCCATAAAGCGCGCGGCCATAAAGCGCGAGTCACGGCGCGCGCGGCGTTTTCTGGAGATGACATGAACAAGCCGATCACGAGAGGCGAATTGAGCGCGGCCGATGGCGCGGAGGCGATCCGCGCCCGCTATCGCCGGGACGATTCCCCGACTCCGCCCGTTTGGAACGAGACGCTGGACCTTTTGCTCGCGCATCGCTCCATCCGCGCCTATCTGCCGGAAAAAATTCCCGCCGAGACTCTGGCGACCGTCGTCGCCGCCGCGCAATCGGCCGCGACCTCCTCCAATCTCCAGGTGTGGAGCCTCGTCGCCGTGGAGGATGAGGCGCGCAAGAGCCGGCTCGCCGATCTCGCCGGCAATCAGCAGCATATTCGCGACGCGCCTTTGTTTCTTCTGTGGCTCGCCGATCTCTCGCGACTCGACGCTATCGGCAAGGAGCAGGGGCGCGACGGGGCGGCGCTGCCCTTCCTCGAAATGTTCCTCACCGCGTCGATCGACGCGGCGCTGGCCGCGCAAAATGCGCTGGTCGCGTTCGAATCGCTCGGTTTCGGCGGCGTCTATATCGGCGGGATTCGCAACAAGCCGGAGGAGGTGGCCAAGGAGCTGGAGCTGCCGCCGGGCGTGTTCGCCGTCTTCGGCATGGCGGTCGGCCGTCCCGATCCGGCCAAGGCCGGCGGCGTGCGCCCGCGCCTCGGCCAGGGCGCCGTTCTGCATCGCGAGCACTACGCCTGGAACGAGGCGCAGCGCGAGGCCGTCGCGACCTATGACGAGAAGTTCCGCGATTTTCAAAAAGAGGCCGGCCTTCCCGAGCAGGGCTGGATACGCCAGGCGCTCTCCCGCGTGCGCGGCCCCGAGAGCCTCAGCGGCCGCGATCGGCTGAAGGAGGCGCTGCGCGCGCTGGGCTTCGCGTTGAAATAAGAGCAACTTCTCCAAGGAGCGCTCCACCCTCCCCTTCAGGGGGAGGGTCGGCCGGCGTCAGCCGGACGGGGTGGGGAGCCCCCGAGACTCGGGGCGTCACCCCTCCCGATCGCCTTCGGCGCTCGATCTCCCCCTCCAGGGGACAGGGGAATCGCGCCGTCATTTCTCGCTCACCCGACCGCCTCGAGGCATGCGAGGCCGCCTTGCAACGAGGTTTGCGTCACGCAGATCGCGCCGGCGCCGGGACCTCGGGGGGCTCACCTCACCCGGCGATCTCCTCGCGCTTGATTTCCAGCTCCAGCCAGCTCTCCTCCGCCGTGGCCAGCTCCGCCTCCACTTTCGCGAACAGCTTGGTCGCGTCGGCGAATTTCGTCGGATCGCGCGCATAGAGCTGGGGGTCGTCCAAGAATTTCTGCAGCTTCGCCCGCTTGCCGCGCAATTCCTCCATTTTCGCCGGCAGCGTCGCCAGCGCATGCTGCTCGGAGAAAGAGAGGCGTGGCTTGGCCGCGGTTTTCGGCCGCGGCGCCGCGGCGGCTTTCGTCTTCTCCTCGCGCGGGGCGGAGGCTGCGCCTCTCGACTGCACGCCTTCGCCGCGCTGCGCCACCATGTCGGAATAGCCGCCGGCATATTCGATCCAGCGGCCGTTTCCGTCCGACATCAGCACGGAGGTGGCGACGCGGTCGAGAAAATCGCGATCATGGCTCACCACGATCAGCGTGCCGGGATAATCGGCGAGCATTTCCTCCAGGAGATCGAGCGTCTCGAGATCGAGGTCGTTGGTCGGCTCGTCGAGCACCAGCAGATTGCAGGGCTGCGCCAGCGCGCGCGCGAGCAGCAGCCGTCCGCGCTCGCCGCCGGAGAGGCGGCCGATGGGCGTGCGCGCCTGCTCGGGCCCGAAGAGGAAGTCCCGCATATAGCCGATGACATGCTTGCGCTGGCCGTTGATCTCGACGAAATCGGAGCCGCCGCCGGTCAGCGCGTCTTTCAGCGTCGTCTGCGGATCGAGGCTGGCGCGGCTCTGGTCGAGCGTCGCCATCTCGACGGCGGCGCCCAGCCGCACATGGCCCCCGTCCGGCGCCAGCGCCCCGGTCAGCAGCTTGATCAACGTGGTCTTGCCGGCGCCGTTCGCGCCGACGATGCCGAGCCGATCGCCGCGCAGCACGCGCGTCGAGAAATCGTCGACGATCACGCGATCGCCGAAGGATTTCGAAATTCCGCGCGCCTCGACGACCAGCGTGCCGGAGGTCTGCGCCTCGGCGACCTCGAGCTTGACGTCGCCCGTGGGCGCGACCCGCCGGCGCCGCGCCGCCCGCATGTCCTGGAGATCGCCGAGCCGCTTCTGATTGCGCTTGCGCCGGCCGGTCACGCCATAGCGCACCCAATGCTCCTCGGCGACGATCTTGCGGTCGATCTTGTGCTGCTGCTTCTCCTCCTCCTCGATCTCGCGGTCGCGCCAGGCCTCGAACTCCTTGAAGCCGCGAGACAAAAACCGCGTCCGCCCGCGGTCGAGCCAGAGCGTGGCGCGAGTCAGATCATGCAGGAAGCGGCGATCGTGGCTGATGACGACGATCGCCGAGCGCAGCCCTGCGAGCCGCTCCTCGAGCCAGAGAATCGCCGGCAGATCGAGATGGTTCGTCGGCTCGTCGAGCAGCAGGACGTCGGGCTCGGGCGCGAGGGCGCGGACCAGCGCCGCCCGTCTTCCCTCGCCGCCCGAGAGGCTGCCGGGGTTTTCCTCCCCGGTCAGGCCGAGCTCCGTGAGCAGCGCCTCGGCGATATGAGGATCGTCGGTCGGGCCGAGCCCGGCCACGACATAGTCGCGCGTCGTGGCGAAGCCCGAGAGATCGGGCTCCTGCGGCAGATAGCGCAGGCTCGCTCCCGGCTGCAGGAAGCGCGTTCCGGCGTCGGTCTCCACCTCGCCGGCGGCGATTCGCAGCAGCGTGGACTTGCCCGAGCCATTGCGGCCGACGAGGCACAGGCGCTCGCCGGCGGAGACGGAAAGATCGGCCGATTCGAGCAGCGGCTTGCCGCCGAGCGTCAGGACGACGTTCTGGAGCGTCAGAAGGGGAGGCGGGGCCATGGGGTCCGATGGTTGCGCGCCGGCGACGCGGCCGGCTCGCGGTCTTTTATCGCACTCGCCCCGGAACGCCACCCTGGAACGCCATCGCGAGCGTCGATCATAGCGCCGTCATCGGTTCTCGGCGAGCGTCGAGGCGGCGCGCAGGAAGCGCGTCGGATCGACCGGCTCGCCGTCCACCCGCACCTCGTAATGGAGATGCGGCCCGGTGGAGCGGCCCGTCGAGCCGAGGCGGCCGACCGTCTCGCCCGGCGCCACCTCCTGGCCGACGGTCACGGAAATGGCGGAGAGATGCGCGTAGCGCGTCGCGAGGCCGGAGCCGTGATCGATCTCCACCATCTGCCCATAGCCGCCGCTCGTCCCCGCCGAGACGACGACGCCGCCCGCCGTGGCGCGCACGGGCGAGCCATAATCGTCGCGCAGATCGACGCCCGTATGCAGCGCCGGCCGGCCGAAGAAGGGATCGGTGCGATAGCCGAAGCCGGAGGTCGTCTCCGGCGCGCCGGCCAGCGGCTTGCGCAAAGGCACGCTCGGCAGCGCGCTGCGCAGGCCCTCGAGCGTGGTGGCGGCGCTCTGCGCGGCGGTGAGCTCGCGCTCGAAGAGCAGATCGCCGGTCATGTGATCGGCCGGCACGAAGGGCCCGCCGGCGAAAGCCTCGGCATGGGCGCGGCCTTTGGAAAGATAGCGCTCCACCGGCAGGCCGGCGACGTCGAAAGCGCGCCGCAGCCGCCCGGCGGCCGCGCGAATCGGCTCGACGAGCCGGCCGAGGCGCTGGGTCTGCTCCCGCTCGGCGTGATCGAGCGAGGCTTCCAATTGACCGAGACGCGATTGCAGCGGCAGGCGCGCATCGGCGGACCGCCGCGGCGATTCGTTCTGTGTGAGGCCGGCGCCGCCGACGGGCTCGGCGGGCCGCGAGGGGCCGTCGTCGTCGCGTCGCAGCCGCAGCTCGAGGCCTTCTGGCTGCGGCTTGTCGAAGCCGGCGAAAGGCTCCGGCCGCTCCTCGGGCGCCGGCGCATAGGCGTTCGCGCCTGTCGGCAATCCCGCGGTCGCGACGGGCGCGCGGCGTGTGGAAATGGCGAGAGCGCCGGCGTCCTTGGCGGCGACGCCTTCGACGAGCCGCGCGACCAGCGCCGCGCGCGTCTCCAGCCTGGCCTGGCGGGCGGCGAGCGTCTGCACCTTGCTCTCGACGTCGCCCTGAGCGAGGAATTGTCGGCTGGTCGCCTGATCGAGCCGCAGCCGCAGCGAGGCCAGACGATCCTCATAGGCGTAGCGCATCTGCGTCTGGCGATCGACGAGCTCGGCGAGCATATCGTCGCGAAAGGCCAGATAGGCGGCGGCGCAAGGGGCGAGGAGCCCCGCCGCGACGGCGACGACGCCCGCCACGACGAGCGTCGGCGCGGAGACCTCCAATCGTCGTCGGCCGGAGCCGAGCGAGAATTCGACGACGAAGGGAAGCCGCGTTTTTCGCGGTCTGGGATCGTGGGTTTTCCGCATGCGCATATTCCAGAGAGCCGCCCGGCGCGCGAGGCCGCGTTTCGCGCGTGAGGCAAGGCCGGCGGCTCTGTTAGACATTATTAAGGTTAACGATCGGCAAATCCGCCACACGGGCCTGAGCGACGCTGGACGAAGGATCGTGGTTTCGAGCCTTGATCGCCGAGGCGAACGCGTGCTATTGGGCGCTTCGCCGCGAGCGAGGCAAGTCCTCGCTTTCGCCTCCGGAGAGGTGGCTGAGTGGTTGAAAGCACCGCACTCGAAATGCGGCATACGGGCAACCGTATCGGGGGTTCAAATCCCTCCCTCTCCGCCATTCGAGCACATATCGTGCTGTTTTCACACTGAGCTTTCGACGATCTCGCATGGTGGCGAACGCTGGCGCTCAGCTTGCGTTTCCGATTTTCCGATAAAAATTGTCATGTTAATAAAAGGGCGGTCATCGAGGCCGCGCCGGCGCGCGCTCGTCCTCGCCTCGCGTCCCTTCCGGCGCAGCGCTCGAACGTGAAGGTCGCGCGACGGGGCGGCTCGGCCGCTCCGGTCGGAAGAGGAAGCTCATGTATCGCCCGTTCTATCGTTCGATCGCCGCCGCGCTCTTTTTCTGTTTCTCTTGCGGCGTCGCCACGGCGCGCGCGCCGCTCGTGCTGCTCACCGATTTCGGGACGGCGGATGGCGCCGTCGCCGCCATGAAGGGCGTCGCCTATTCCATCTCGCAGGATCTGCTGATCGCCGATCTCTCGCACGAAGATCCGGGGAGCATATTCGCCGGCGCCTATCGGCTCTATCAGGCCGAGCCCTTTTGGCCGAAGGGATCGGTCTTCGTCGCCGTCGTCGATCCGGGGGTCGGAACGGGGCGGCTGGCCGTCGCGCTCGAGACGCTGAGCGGCCGCTTTTTTCTCGCGCCCAACAATGGGCTGCTCACCTTGGTCGCCGAGCGCGAAGGCGTGAAAGAGCTGCGCGAGATCGACGAGAGCGTGAATCGCCGGCCGGGCTCCGAGGATTCGCACACGTTTCACGGCCGTGACATTTTCGCCTATGCCGGCGCGCGGCTGGCGGCGGGCGTCGAATCCTTCGAGCAGATCGGACGCCGGCTGCCGTCGGAAACGCTGGTCACGATTCCCTATCGTGCGGCCGAGCGGAAAGGCGATGCGGTGACCGGCGTCATTCCCGTGCTCGACTCGCATTTCGGGAATGTCTGGACGAATATTCCGAAATCTCTCTTCGATGAATTGAAGGTCGCGCTCGGCGACGACATTCGCGTGCGCATTCGTCACGGCGATCGGCTCGTCGTCGATCTCGTCGCGCCCTATCGGCGCACGTTCGGCGATGTTCCGCCGGGACGGCCGCTGGTCTATGTCGACAGCCTCCTCGATATGGCCGTCGCGCTCAATCTCGCCGATTTCGCCAAGAGCTACGGCGTCGAGCCCGGTCTGGACTGGACGGTCGATCTCGCGCGCGAGCATCCGTGATCGGCCGATGCGCGCGCGGCTTCGTCGATGGGTGATTTTCTGCGCTGTCGCCGCGGCCGGCGTTCCGGCGGCGGCGACAGCGCCGCTCTGCGGGAAAGGCGCCGACGCGCAGCCCCGTCCGGCGCCCGAGACGCTGGCGCCGGCGCTTCGCCGCCTCTTCGATCTCGAGGAGGATTTTCCGCGTGAGCGCGCTTTCTATCGCTGCGACCTCGGCCGAATTCTCCTTTGCGTGGACGGCGCCAACCGCTCCTGCGCCAGGGCGGACAAGGCCTGGAGCTCGCCCGCGGCGACGCGTTGGTGCGAGCAGAGCCCGCCTGCGCCGCTGGTTCCGGCCGCCGTCGTCGGACACGACACCGTGTTCCGCTGGCGCTGCCTCGGGCGCGTCGCGCGACCCGGCGAGGCGATCGCGCCGCTCGACGGCCAGGGGTATTTCAAGGCCAATTGGAAGAGGCTGCGCTGATGGCGAACCTTTCAGGTCGGTCGCGGAGCCGCGCGGAGAGCGCAGGACGTCAGCCGCGATGGCGGCCGAGCGCCCGCTCCATGGCGTAGACGCGTAGCGCCGAGGAGAGATTGGCGCGGCCGCGCTCTGCGTCGATGCGCGCGACGAGGCCGGCGAGGGAGCAGCCTTGCTCCTCGGCGGCCGCCTTCAGCGCCTCCCAGAACACGCGCTCCAGCGAGACGCTGGTGCTGTGGCCGGCGATGACCAGCGAATGTTTGGCGACCGTCGAAGCCTTGTCGGCCTCGGACGGATCGGATGTCGGGGCCGTCGTCGAAGGCGCGCGCGCGCGTCTGTGCTTCATCCGTTCCGCGCTCCCGCGATCGGAAAATGCTCCGTCTTGTCCCAATAGAAGGGTCGGACGCACAGGTCGCGCAAGGCGCGCCAGGAGGCGAGGGCCAGCATCAGGCTCCACAGCGGCCAGCGCAGCAGCGCGGGCCACAGCCACACGATATCGGCGTCCTGCATCGCGACGAGGCGCGGCCAGGCGCCGGCCGCCACGCCGCTGGAGGCGACGAAGCAAAAAAGCCCGCTGGCGAATCCGTCGCCGAGCGTCGCCGGCGCCAGCAGCGCGCCGAAGGCCGAGTCGTAGAGCAGAAAGCAAAGGAAGATCGGCGCGTGGAGCGGCGCGAGAAAGCCGCCCGCGAAGATCGCCAGAACCGCCGATCCGCGCGCGGCGCCGAGATCGGCGAAATAGGCGGAAGGGTCGCGGCAATGGACCAGCGCGGTCTGCATCCAGCCCTTCATCCAGCGGCTGCGCTGCGCCACCAGAGCGGAGAAGCGCGTCGGCGCCTGCTCCTGCGTGCGCGAGGCGAAGATGCGGATCGCATAGCCCCGGCGCGCCAGCCGCAGGCCGAGATCGGCGTCCTCGGTCACATTATAGGCGTCCCAGGCGCCGACCGCGCGCAGCGCCGACAGCCGAAAATGATTGGAGGAGCCGCCGAGGAAAAAGGGCAGGCCGACGGCCGAGGCGCCCTTGTTGAACACATCGAACAAGACGGCGTAGTCGATGCAGAACATGGCCGTCGCCCAGCTGCGCCGATGATTGTGGATGAAGAGGCTCGCCTGCAGGCAGGCCAGCGTTTCGTCGGCGGCGGCGAACAGCGCCGCGGCGTCGCGCAGCTGGTTGCGCTCGGGCAGGTCCTCGGCGTCGAAAACGGCGACCAGCGAGCCGCGCAGAAAGGGCGTCGCCACATTGAGCGCGCGCGGCTTGGTGCGCGGCTCGCCGGGCGGCGCCACGATGATCTCCCACCCCGGCCGCAGACGCGCGGCGCGCAAGGCGGCGGCGGTCTCGGCGTCGTCGCATTCGACGACGAATTTGACGTCGAGCTTGGCGTGCGGATAATCGATCGCGTCGAGCGCCCCGGTCAATTGCGGGATGACGCCGGCCTCGTCATACAGCGCCACGACGATGGAGTAGAGCGGCAGATCGCGCTCCTCCAGCGCGGGCGCGGCCTCCCCCGCCCGCCCGCGCATCGAGCAGACATAGAGGCGCAGGCCGATATTGGCGAGAAACAGCAGGGCGAGCAGCGTGGAGACGCTTATCGAGAGCGTCGACGCGGGCGCCAGCCAGGCCGCGAGCAGGGCGAGATTGCCGAGGACGAAGGCGGTCGGAGCGCCGCCGCGCAGCGCCCGCCGCGCCGCGAGATCCGGCGCCACGCGCTCCACCGAATAGGCGGCGGACTCGGCCAGTCTCCGCGCGGAGGAGCGGCGCAGCGCCGCCTCGAACATGGACGGGGCGGCGATGGCGAACAGCGGCCGACCGGCGGAAGAACGCGTCACGCCGACCAGTCGCGCGATCTCCTCGCCGCGCGGCGCGAAAAGCCAGCGCAGGCCGCGCGGCTCCTCGGCGAGGCGGGCGTAGCCGCGGGCGACGTCCCGCTCGAGGCTCGCCGAGGGCTCGAGCGCAGGCGGCGCGTCGAGATAGGGAACGCGCAGCTCCGTCGCCAGAATGCGATAGAAGCGCTCCTCGGAGATCATCCCCTCGGCGATCAGCACGGCGTCGGCCCGGGCGCCCTGACGCCGGGCGAGCGTCGCGCCATATTGCAGCATGACCCGCGGCGCGCCATGGGCGGCGAGAAAGGCGATCTCGGGGGGAAGCGGCCGCCCGGCGCCGGGCGCAGGCGTCTCCGGCGAGGGGCGGGCGCGCTGGCGGGCGAGCGCAGCCTCGGGCGAGGTCTCGCGGCGGCGCGCGAAAGCGGCGCTGTCGTCGCGATGCGGAACCGGCGGATACGGCGAAACCCTATCGACCGGATTCACGCTCATACGCTAATCTCCGCGACGCGCGGGCTCCCACCGCGTCATGCGGCTGCGAGGCCTCGAATGATCTGCGAGAAAAGAACTGTGGCTGAAGCTTGGCGCAGAAGCGATATTTTGACAAGCTTCTGCTTTGCATCGCTCGTCGCCGCGCAGCTGATGGCGGTCGCGCCGGCCCACGCCGCGGACCCCGCCGTCGCTGTCGCGGTCGCGCCCTCCTTCTGGGACCCGGCCCGCAAGCTGGAGAAGCCCGACCTCGGCGCGATCAAGCAGATCCGCTTTCTGACCGAGGATGATTATCCGCCCTTCGATTTCGCGCTGCCGGACGGCGCGATCGCCGGCTTCAACGTCGATCTGGCGCGGGCCATTTGCGAGGAGCTGGAGCTTCCCTGCACCATTCAGCGCCGCCGTTGGGACACGCTCGTCGCCGCGCTGGACGAGAACGCCGGCGACGCCGCCATCGCCTCTCTCGCCATCACCGCCGAGGCGCGCAAGAAAGCGGATTTCACCGCGCCTTATTACACGACGCCCGGCCGTTTCGTCGTCCGCAAGGATTCGGAGCTGCCCGGCGCCGCGCCGGCCGCGCTCGCCGACCGCACCATAGCGGTGGCGGCCGACAGCGCTCATGAGGCCTATCTGCGGAAATTCTTCCCCGCCTCGACTCTCGCCACCTATCCCACGGCGCAGCTGGCGCGCAGCGCGCTGAAGGACGGCCGCGCCCATGCGATGTTCGGCGACGCCATCTCGCTCGCCTTCTGGCTGAATGGCGCCGACGCCGCCGATTGCTGCATGTTCAAGGAGGGGCCCTATTCGGACCCGAATTTTTTCGGCGACGGCGTCGGCATAGCGGTGAAGAAGAACAATATCGCCCTGCGCCGCGCGCTGGATTACGCGCTGGCGCGCGTCTCGCAGAAGGGCGTCTACTCGGAACTCTATCTCAAATATTTTCCGGTGGGGCCTTATTGAGATAGTAACGTGCGCAGCGGCTTTGCGTGTGTCCTGATTGGCGGGCAGGTCATGATTTGGCAAGAAGAGGAGGGTACGCTTTCGAGTTGCCACTTTGTTGGAGGCCGAGGTGAATACTCCTTCGATTGAAATCAAGACCTGCCTTCGCGAGCCTATCCCAGAAATTTTTGATGCGGCGAGGCTTCTCGACGCCGCTGTGTCCCTTCATCATCAAGGCAGGCGAGCATTGGCGGACGAATTGATCCGAATCGCCGACAATCCCGCGATCACTGAATGGTCGGAGAGTCTCTGGGGCGCCGGGGGGCCGTGGACCCGACCGCTGCCGGTCGAGAATCCGCGCGAATTTGTCGCGAGAGAACGGAGGGTCGAGGTAAGGATGCCGACGAGCGCAGAAAAGCGCGCGCTGCTGGAGCGAGACGGATACCATTGCAGATTTTGCGGAATTCCGCTCGTCCGCTCAGAAACGCGTTCGCTAATTCGCGAGTGCTATCCAGAAGCGCTGCGCTGGGGTTCCCGTAATGCGGATCAACACGCAGCTCTACAAGCGATGTGGCTTCAATACGATCACCTCCTCCCTCATGCCAGGGGCGGCACGAATGATCGTGATAATATGGTGGTGGCGTGCGCGCCTTGTAACTGCGGACGCTCCAACCTCACGCTCGAGGAAGTCGGCGTAGCCGATCCACGCGCTCGGGATCCGTTGCCCTTCGCTTGGGATGGGCTGGAAAGGTTTCGCAAATAGAATCGTATCGCGACTGTGGCGATCGGATTCGAGCGCCGATCGATCGGCGCCCGAACCCGTGCCGTGGCAGGCTCTAATTCGAGGGTCTGGCCTCATGCTTCGGCGCGGAACTCGCGCGCGAGGGCTTTCTCGATCTCGGGCAGGGGATGGCGGGTCAAATCCTTGTCCAGCTCGCCCTTCACCTTGCTCTTGGCTTTTGTCGACAGCTCCTGGCGCAGATCGCCGAGCACGCGCGGCGGGGCGATGATGACGATCTCGCTCAATTCGCCGACCTCTGCGGCGGTGTTGATCCTCTGCGCGATCGTTTTCGCGAAATGCTCCTTCTCGAGCTCGTGCCAATCGGCGTTCTCGACGGCGCTGCGCGGCGCTCCGCCCGTGCCATAGGCGCGCCCCGGCGCATCGGTCCCCTGCTCGCGGGTCGGCGGATTCACGTCCACCCGCGCCTCGACGACGCGCAAGTCGAGCAGATCGGGATCGCCGTGGTTTTGTAGAAACAAGGCTCTGCGGCCGTCGCCGACGAGAACCCAGGCTCCGTTGTGAACGGCAATATTGGTCATGTTTTTCGTCTTTCGTTGAAGACCCACAAGTCTCCATTTGGGAACGCCTTGGGGCCACGACAACCGCGGTCGATTGCCGCGCTTCAGCCGGGAGCCGGAAATGCTATGATCACCTTCGAGGCCGCCTCGATGCAGCCAGTCAGCCCCGTCTCGGACGATGCGTTTCAAAAAGATTTTTTTATCGAAGTCGGTGCGGACAACTCTCGTCGTCGTCGTCGTCCTTCTCGCTGTGACTTCCGTCCTATGGCGCAGCTACATCAGGCGATCGACGACGATCACGCTCGGCGACTATGATCTGACCTACGCGATCGACTGGGGCGGCATTCTCGGCATGACCGAGGCTTTCCGATTTTCGCGCGGCCCATTGTCGATTTTCGGCGCCTCCAGCGGCGATCTGGAGATTTGGAAAAAGCCTTACAACGCCGGCGTCACACTCTACGTCGTTCCTGATGGATCGCGATATTTTCTCGGCTCTAACTTCGTTGATTTCGTATTCGAACCGAAGACCGGGCGTCTGACGAAGAAATGCGATCTCGGGCCACTGCCCTTGACGGCCCTCGGAAATAGGCTTCGCCGCACCCGGGACAGTTCGGAGCGCGACGCGATAGACCCGATCTCACATGTCCTCGAGGCGACGCCGGAGACTATCGGCGCTCCGCCGACAGAACCGCCTGCGTCCAAATATTACTCGGGCTTGAATTATATCGGGTCGTTCAAGTTGATCTACCGCGACCCCAAGTCTTCGCAGGGCGACGACGTTGGCTTCGTCCCACCGAGTAAAGCGCCCGAACCGCGGTTTGGATTGGACTACAAATGCGGGTGATGACTGCAAGAGATGATCCTACGCCACGGCAGGCGAGCAGTCCGAGCCCCGCCGAGACGCGGCGCAGGAAAGCGCCGACGATTTCGCCCTCGGCCCGTCCTTCGAGACGCCCGCTGCGCGGGCTCAGGACGAGGGGACTGGGGCGAGGACGACCGTTTGGAGCCGTCTCGCCCCCAACTCGCCGTCTCAGCCTTCCAGCAGGCGCCTCGCGATGACCTGCGCCTGAATCTCCGCCGCGCCCTCGAAGATGTTGAGGATGCGCGCGTCGCAGAGGACGCGGGAGACCGGATATTCCAGCGCAAAACCATTGCCGCCGTGAATCTGCAGCGCATTGTCCGCCGCGGCCCAGGCGACGCGCGCGCCGAGCAGCTTGGCCATGCCGGCCTCGAGATCGCAGCGCTTGCCCTCGTCCTTCTCGCGCGCGGCGAAATAGGTGATCTGGCGGGCGACGTGAATCTCGATCGCCATGGTGACGATCTTGTCGAAGACGCGCGGGAAAGCGAACAGCGGCTTGCCGAATTGCACGCGCTCCTTGGCGTAGCGCAGGCCGAGATCGAGCGCCGCCTGCGCCACGCCGAGAGCGCGCGCGGCGGTCTGAATGCGGGCGGATTCGAAGGTCTCCATCAGCTGCTTGAAGCCCTTGCCCTCCTCGCCGCCGAGAAGGTTTTCGGCCGGCACCTCGAAATTGTCGAAGCCGATCTCGAACTCCTTCATGCCGCGATAGCCGAGCACCTCGATCTCGCCGCCGGTCATGCCCGGCGCGGGGAAGGGATTCTCGTCGGTGCCGCGCGGCTTCTCGGCCAGCAGCATGGAGAGGCCTTTGTAGCCCTTCTCATTGGGATTGGTGCGGACCAGCAGCGTCATCACATCGGCGCGCACCGGATGGGTGATCCAGGTCTTGTTGCCGACGACCTTGTAGACGTCGCCCTCGCGCGTCGCGCGGGTGCGCAGATTGGCGAGGTCGGAGCCATTGTTCGGCTCGGTGAAGACGGCGGTGGGCAGGATTTCGCCGGACGCGATCTTGGGCAGATATTTCTGCTTCTGCTCCTCGGTGCCGCCGACCAGGATCAATTCGCCGGCGATCTCCGAGCGCGTGCCCAGCGAGCCGACGCCGATGTAGGCGCGCGACAGCTCCTCGGAGACGACGCACATGGCGATCTTGCCCATGCCGGAGCCGCCATATTCCTCGGGAATGGTGAGGCCGAACACGCCCATCTCGGAAAGGCCGGCGATGACCTCGAGCGGGATGTAGTCGTTCTTCAAATGCCATTCATGGGCATGGGGCGTCACAGTGTCGGAGGCGAATTTGCGCATCTCGCTGCGGATGGCCTCCAGCGTCTCGTCGAGGCCGGTGGCGCCGATCGTCTCGGCCGCGCCATTATGGTCGATCAGCTCGGCGAGGCGGGCGCGGTTGGGCGCTGTATTGCCGGTCGCGACGAGGCTGTCGACTTGCGGAATGCGGCGGGCGGCGATGTCGGCGGGCGTCAGGCCGAAATCCGAGAGGCGGACGAACTCGCCCTGGCTCATCGGAATGCCGCCGAAGACCTGCGCCAGATATTCGGCGAAGGCGATGCGGGTGAGGAGATTCTCCACCTCGCCATAGGCGCCCTCGGACGAGAGGCGATCGGCATAGGCGAGCAGCTCGCGCAGGCCCTGCACATAGGTCGCGAACCAGGAGAGGCCGTGGGCGGCGTGCTGCTCCACCTCGATCAGCTCATTGGAGAGCTTGCCGTCCTTGGTGACGCGGGCGCGGACGGCGGCGAGCGCTTGCCCATAGAGCGCCTCCACGGAGGCGAAAGCCGCCTGCGCCTCGGGCAGCCAGGTCGTGGAGGTGGTCTCGGTCGCAGCGCTCATTCTCTCTCGCTCTTTCTGGGACGGGCCCGGCCGGGCCGCAGGGGACGGATTTTTTCTAAATGCCGCCAATCGCGGGAGGACGCAACCGTTCCGGGCGTCGGCGGGGCCAACGGGGCGGGATTCGCGCTCCCCCGGGGCGTGCGCGTCCCTGGAGACCACAGAAAAAGCGAATTTCGCCCCGATAGGATCGGGCGCCGAGCGCGACCATTGCGGAGCCCCTCATGTTTCATGATCCTGATTTCACCCCCTTCACGCCGCGCGAAAAGCCCTCCTTTCTCGCCGTGTCGCGCAATTACCTCGAGAATTACGCGCCCGAGGCCTATCGGACCGATTTCTTCTCCGCCGAAGGCCTGTGGCCCTTCTTCCCGCGCATGCATTATGTCGTGAGCCCCGAGCTGATCGAGGAGCTGCTGGTCACGCGCGCCGACGCTTTTCGCCGCGACGACATAGCGAGCAAGGCGCTGCGCGGGCCGGTCGAGGGCGAGACGCTGTTCTTCTCGGAAGGCGCGGAATGGAAATGGCAGCGGCGCGCCATCTCGCCGGCCTTTCGCTATGAGAATATTCTGGCGCTGGTTCCCTTCTTCGTCCGCTGCGCGCAGGCGCAGGCCGCGGAATGGCGCCGTCTCGACGACG
Organism: Methylosinus sp.; assembly: GCF_036560965.1. Classification (NCBI taxonomy): domain Bacteria; kingdom Pseudomonadati; phylum Pseudomonadota; class Alphaproteobacteria; order Hyphomicrobiales; family Methylocystaceae; genus Methylosinus; species Methylosinus sp. The sequence continues at coordinate 29,282 of NZ_DATBQF010000019.1, forward strand.
GCGCCACGGTGGAGATCACCGAGGCCATGTCGCGCACGACCTTCGCCGTCATCGAGAAGGCGGTGTTCGGCGCCTCGGAGAATTTCGACGGCGAGCGCTTCATCGAGGCGCTGCGGCCGGTTCTCGGCAGCTTCGCCTGGCGAATGCTGGCGGTGATGTTCCGTCTGCCGCCGGATTGGACGCCCTATCCGGGCCTGCTCGCCGCCCGCGCCGGCTCGCGCTTCGTGCATGAGGCGACCGCGAAGCTGCTCGCCGAGCGCCGCGCCCGGAAAGAGGAGACGCGCGACATTCTCGGCCTGCTGCTGTCGGCCAAGGACCCGGAGAGCGGGCGCGTGATGACCGACGCGGAGCTCGTCGCCAATCTGCACGGCTTTCTGCTCGCCGGCCATGAGACCTCCGCCGTCGCGCTGGCCTGGACCTTCTGGCTGCTGGCCAAGGATCAGGCGAGCCAGCAGCGCGCCCGCGAGGAGGCGAAGCGCGTCGCCGGCGACGGCGAGATCACGCCGGCGACGGTCGAAAACCTCGTTTTCACGCGGCAGGTCGTGCAGGAATCGATGCGGCTGTTCCCGCCCTTCGCAGCGCTCGGCCGCCAGCCGCGCGAGGACACGACGCTCGGCCCCTATCGCGTCGCCGCGAAGGAGCCGGTCTATGTGCTGACCTGGTGCCTGCATCGGCACGAGAAGCTCTGGGACGATCCCACTGGCTTCGATCCCGATCGCTTCGCGCCGGAACAGGCGAAGGCGCGCCATCGCTACGCCTATCTGCCCTTCGGCGCCGGGCCGCGCATCTGCGTCGGCATGGGCTTCGCGCTCACCGAGATGGCGACCATCGTCGCGACGCTGCTGCGCGAGTTCCGCTTCGAGACCGTTCCCGGCCATCGGCTGGAGCTGGCGCCGACCTTCGCGATGCGGCCGAAAGGCGCGCTGCCGCTGCGGCTCACGCGCCTCTCTCGAGAGACCCCGGTCACCCGGACGGAGCGTCAGATCCCGGCATAGGCGGCCTCGATCGCCGCAATGTCGATCTTCGCCATGCCCATCATGGCGCGCATCGCGCGCGCGGCGCCGGCTCTGTCGGCGCTGCTCAGCAGCTGCGGCAGACGGCGCGGCGTGATCTGCCAGGAGAGGCCGTAGCGATCCTTCAGCCAGCCGCAGCGGCTATATTCGCCGCCGGCGCCGAGCGCCTCCCAATAGAAATCGACCTCGGCCTGATCCGCGCAATCGACGGAGAGCGAGATCGCCTCGGTGAATTTGAAGGCCGGTCCGGCGTTGAGCGCCATGAAGGGCAGGCCGGAGAGCTCGAAGGCGACCACCATCGCCGAGCCCGGCTCGCCGGGGCCGGCCTCGCCATAGCGCGACACGCTGGCGACGCGCGAATCGGGGAACAGAGAGACATAGAAATTGGCCGCCTCTTCGCCCTCGCGGTCGAACCAGAGGCAGGGCTTGATCTTCGCGGTCGTAATCATTGCGCCGCCTCCTCGCGCGCCGTCTCGACGAGGCGCTTCAGATCGGCGAGGCCCTGCTCGAAAGCGCCGCCGACCATTTTTTCCGTGTCGATGAAAATGGTCATCAGCTTGCCGATGAAGGGTTGCGGGCCGGACATGTCCCATGTGACCAGCGAGCCGCCGTCGCGGGGCGCGATCGTGAACTCGACTCGGTTGCGGCATTTCATGGGGCGGTCCATGCGCAAGGCGACCACTACTTTCGCCGGCGCCACGGATTCGACGATCTCCGCGCGGCCGGCGCCGACCTGCGCGTCGCCGTCGAAATCATTGGCCGCGCCGACGCCGCGCTCCGGCCCGCTGTAGGAGAGCGTGACGTTGCGGTTCTTCACGAAAGGGTTCCATTCGTTCATCGCGCGGGGATCGTCGACGAGCGGAAATATCCGCTCCGGCGGCGCCGCGACGAAGATGGAGCGCGTGAAGCGGCAAGTATCGGGCTTGCGCGCCGCATAGAGAACAACCGCGGCGATGATGAGGGCGACGCCGACGCCGATGATTTCCAACATATCGAACCTCGTGAAGGGGCGGAGCGGCGCCTGCCTCCATGCAGGCGCCGCGCGCCGTCATTGCCGCACGACCACCATCCAGGGAACGCCGAAGCGATCGGTGAGCATGCCGAAAGCGGGTGAGAAGAATGTTTTGGTCAAACGCATCTTCGTCTCGCCGCCGTCGGCGAGCGCGGCGAAGACGCTTTCGGCTTCGTCGAGCGTTTTTGCGCCGAAGGAGAGCGAGAAGCCTTTGAAGCCGGTCTCCTCGCCGTCGCCGTCCGAGCCGAAGACGACCGTGTCGCCGATCTTCAGCGCCATATGCATCACCTTGGCGTTCCAGCCCGGCGGCATCATGTCGACAGGCGGCGACAAGGGGCTGTCCTTATAGCGCATCAGCATCTGAATCTGCGCTCCGAGCGCCTTCTCGTAAAAGGCGGCGGCTTCTTCGGCGCGGCCGTCGAAGACCAGATAGGGTTGAATGGTCATGATATCGTCTCCCCTGCGAGCGCCGCGGACGGGCGCCCGTTTCGTGAGGGGAGATCATGTCCGCGCGACGCGCTTCGTCAACCGTCTCCAACTCTTTTCACTTCGGAACGACGATCATCCACAGCACGCCGAAGCGATCGACCGCCATGCCGAAGCTCACTGCGAAGAAGGTCTCGCCCAAGGGCATGCGCGCTTCGCCGCCATCGACGAGGGCGGCGAACATGCGCTCGGCCTCGGCCGCGCTCTCGGCCTCTATGGAGACGCCGAAGCCGTTGAAGCCGGGCGCGAGCGTTCCGCAGCCATCCGACAGGAACACTTCCGAATCGCCGATCTTCAGGCAGGCATGCATGATCTTATGCTCCCAGCCGGAAGCGAGCGCGCCCGGCGGCGGCGGCTCGGGGCTTTCGTCGTAGCGCAGGAGGAATAGAACCTCGGCGCCGAGCGCTTGCTGGTAGAAGGCAATGGCTTCGTCGGCGCGACCCGAGAAGAAGAGATAAGGCTTGATCGTCATTGGATGCTCCCTCGGCTAGAAAAAATCGGCGCGGCGCGGTCGGCTCTGCGCGCGTTCCTCACTGACGCGTTGCTCCTCACCGAATGGTCGCGGCCAGCGCGCGCGCGAGCGCGGCGAGAAGGTCGAATGCGCCGGTCCAGCCATGCTGGTGAGAGGCGGCGGACTCCGCCGTGGCGAGGCCGCTCTGCACGAAGATCATCTCGGTCTTGCCGTCTTGCTCCGTCAGCTCCACCTCGAGCGTCGTCAGCGCTTTCGGCTCGAGGCGATTGCGCTCCCACTCATGCGTCAGCACGAGTCGCGCGGGCGCGTCGATCTCGAGATATTCGCCGCGATGGATGAACTCCTCGCCATCCGGCGCGCGCATTCCGGCGCGCCATTTGCCGCCGACGCGCAGATCATTGTCGACGAAGAGCACGGTGAATGTCGCGGGGCACAGCCATCGCATCATATGCTGCGGCTCGGTCCAGCATTTGAAGACCAGCGCGCGCGGCGCCTCGAACGTGCGCAGCAGAATGAGCCGATGCGGCGCGTCGGTCTCGCCCGTCTGTCGCGCCAGGCCTTCGAGAATTCCGGTCCAGCCGGAGCGGAAAGCGAAGGACTTCAGCGCTGCTTCCGGCGTCAGATGATGCGTCAGCGTCAGCAGGCTGCCGGCGCCGTCGGGACGAATGTCGATCTCGATCCGCGTGAACGGGCCTTCGCGCTGCATTCCCAGGGTGAAGACGAGACGTCCCGGGCGCGCGATCTCGATATAGTCGCCGAAATGCGTCGCGAGACTTTCGCCGCGTTGCTCGTGGATCGCGAAGCCGCCGCCGACGCGCGCGTCGATCTCTATATGCGTGGATTGTCCGCCGGGGGTGCGGAACAGCCAGCTCGCGACCGCTTTCGGGTCGAGCCATGCGTCGAAGAGGAGCGCCGGCGGCGCCGCGAATCGGCGCGTGATGACGAGCGGCGGCAGTGGCGCGTCAATTGTTCGAAGCATCGGGATCGCCTTTTTGCAATTGCGCGAGATAGGCGTCGAGCCGGTCGAAGCTCTCCTCCCAGAAACGCCGATAGGTCTCGAGCCAGTCGGAAATTTCCCGCAGCCGCGCCGCGTCCAGCTTGCAGGGACGCGTTTGCGCGGCGCGGCCGCGGGTGATGAGGCCTGCCTGCTCGAGCACTTTGAGATGTTTCGAGACCGCCGGCTGGCTGATGGAGAATGGCGCGGCGAGCTCGCCGACCGAGGCCTCGCCCTGCGCGAGCCGGGCGAGAATCGCCCGCCGCGTGGGGTCCGCCAGGGCCGAGAAGGTCGTGCTGAGGGGATCGAGCATTAATTACCTATCAGGTATGTAACTAAATAGTTATATAACTTGTATGGAATGTCGGTGTCAACCGTCCTGCGCTGTCCGGCGACTCCCGTTTTATCCGGGGCCTGAAAAACCGCGACGGCGAGAAGGCGGCGACGGCGCGCGAAGGGCCGGACAAAACGGGAGTCGGCGGCCTTGCCTCATATTTTGCGCTCGCCTATAAGCCCGAGCGGCGCGCTGTGTTTCCGACACCCCTGGAGGCGAAAGGCGCGCTTTCTCTAAACAAGTAAGGACACCGAAATGGCCGAGATCAAGAAGCTCGCGGCCACGGTGCGCAGCGGGACAGGCAAGGGGGCCGCCCGCAGCGTTCGCCGTGAGGGCCGTATACCAGGAGTCATCTATGGCGGCGGCGAAGCGCCGACGCCTCTGTCGCTCGACAAGAAAGAGCTGACCAAGCTCATCTACGCCGGGCATTTCCTCACGACGATCTTCGAGCTCGACATCGACGGAAAGCCCGAGCGCGTCATTCCGCGCGACTATCAGCTGGACGTCGTCAAGGACTTCCCGCTGCATGTCGACTTCCTGCGGCTGAAGGCGGGCTCGCGCCTGCGCGTCGACGTTCCGGTGCATTTCATCAATCAGGAAGCGGCGCCGGGCCTCAAGCGCGGCGGCGCGCTCAACATCGTCTACCATTCGGTGGAGATGTGGGTGCCGGCCGACAATATTCCGGATTCGATCACCGGCGATCTGACCGGGCTCGATTTCAACGACGCGCTGCATATCTCGGCCTTCACTCTGCCGCCGAACTGCAAGCCGACCAATCCGGACAAGAACTTCACCGTCGTCTCGATCGCTCCGCCGGTCGTCTCGGCCGAGGAGACCGCCGCCGCTGCGGCCGCCGCCGCGGCTCCGGCCAAGGGCAAGGGCGCTGCCGGCAAGGCGCCGGCCAAGGCTGCTCCGGCCAAGGCTCCCGAGAAAAAGAAGTAACGCGCAAGGGCGGTCGGCTGTCGGGCGAGCCGCAGCCGACCGCACGCTTCCGACCGTCTATCTATTTGTGACCCCTTCTTGCGACCGCCCACCTCGACCGGGAGCCGATAGGTCATGCTGCTCTTCGTCGGCCTCGGCAATCCTGGCCGCGAATATGCCGGGAACCGGCACAATATCGGCTTCATGGCGGTGGAGAAGATCGCCGGCGCCCATGGCTTTTCCGCGCCGCGGGCGCGGTTTCACGGCCTCGTCCGCGAGGGGACGATCGCCGGCGAGCGCGTGCTGGCGCTGCTTCCGCAGACTTACATGAACGAATCGGGCCGCTCGGTCGGCGAGGCGTTGCGCTTTCACAAAATCGCGCTCGGCGATGTCGTCGTCTTTCATGACGAGCTCGATCTCGCGCCCGGCAAATGCCGCGTGAAGATCGGCGGCGGCGCGGCCGGCCACAATGGCCTGCGCTCGATCGGCGCGCATATCGGGCAGGATTTCAAGCGCATGCGGCTCGGCATCGGCCATCCGGGCGACAAATCGCGCGTTCATTCCTATGTGCTGGGCGATTTCGCCAAGAGCGAGGACGCCTGGGTGCGCACGCTCTGCGGCGCGCTCGCCGACAATGCCGGGTTGATCGCCAAGGGCGATGACGCGGGCCTGCAGAACAAGATTCATCTCGCCATGGACGCCGCCGGCTTCGCCGCGCTCAAGCGCGTGGGCGAGGCGTGATCGCGGTCTCCCGCGCCGCCGTCGCGCTCGCATGTCTCTGGGCGAGCATAGCGGCCCCGGCCGAGGAGAAGCCGACCCAGGCCTATGGCGACGATCACCCCGCCTGTGAGGAATGGACCGACGGCTGCCTCGTCTGCGCCCGTCAGGCGGATGGCGCGGCGGCCTGCTCCATGGTGGGCGCAGCCTGCCTGCCCGCCGCCGTCTCCTGCCTGAAGACCAAATGAGAGCCCGGGCTCGGCGGCTGAATTTCAGCTGAACGCCGCATTCAAAGCGGGTTCAGCGCGGCGCCGGCATGATGCGCTGGTCGATCGGGGAAACGACCCGGTCCAAGGAGACAGACATCATGAAGACCAACGCCATTCTCGCCATCGCCCTTTTCGCCTCCGCTCCGGCTTTTGCTCAGACCGCGACGGCCCCCGCGGCGAAGCCCCCGGCGGGACCGGCCGCCGCCGTCGCCGCGCCGGTCAAGCAGGTGGTCGCCGTCGCCCAGCCGCTCGACATCAATGTCGCGACGGTGGAGCAGCTCGCCGGCGTCAAGGGTCTCACGCACACGCTGGCCGAGGCGATCGTCAAGGGCCGGCCCTATAAAGCCACGGACGAGCTGGTGAAGAGCCGCATTCTGACCGAGGCGCTGTTCACCCAGGTCAAGGACGGGCTGACCGTCAAGCACAATTGATGCGAGCATAGCGCCCGTCCCTCCCCAAGCGCCCGTCCTCCCCAGGCCGGCTCGGTGAGACGCCCGTCGATCCTCGGCGGGCGTTTTCGCTGTTTCGCGCAGAAAGTCGGGGAGATCGGCGAAGCTTTGCGCTCAACCCCTTTCCGCATCGGCCCTTAATGCGTATATTGTGAACTGCCGTCCCTCGGGGCGGCTATGGCGATAAACGAACTCCGTAATAAACCTATCGGACCCGGGGGCGGTACCCGGCGCCTCCACCAGAGGCCGTCACGCGAGACCTGCACAGTCGGCAGGGCGGCCTGTGGCGGGGGCGAAATAGGATTGACGAGGGCGTAAAGGGTGCTTTTTCGCTCGGCATGATACCGCCGTTATCGGGTCAAACCTTATAGTTGCCAACGACAACTATGCTCCGGTGGCCGTCGCCGCGTAATGCGGTGCTGGTACTGGGATTCAAGCCCTAGGGGTTAGCACCTTTAGGCGGGGCTCGGAGGCGCCTGGCAACAGAAGCCTCCACTTTCGTCCCGATCGGGGGGCAGAGCGAACAGGGGTTATCGGCGCGGTCATCATGTCCACCGACCTCATCAGATACGATCTTCTCGTCCAGGACGCGCTGCGCGGCGTCATGCGCAAGGTTCTCGCCGATGCGGCGGCGGCCGGCCGCCTGCCGGGCGACCATCATTTCACCATCAGCTTCCGCACGCGGGCGCCGGGGGTCAGAATTTCCAAGCGGCTCGCCGAGCAGTGGCCGCAGGAGATGACGATCATCCTGCAGCATCAATATTCCAATCTCGTCGTCGACGAGCGCGGCTTCTCCGTGGGCCTGTCCTTCCGGAGCATTCCCGAGCAGCTTCATGTGCCCTTCGAGGCGGTGACCGTCTTCTCGGACCCGTCGGTCGATTTCGGCCTCAAATGGGAGGTGGACGAGCTCGCCCCCGTTCGTGACGAGGAGCCGGCTCAGTTCCCGGCGCGGCCGCAGCAAAGCAGCGAGCCGCCGACCCCCGCGCGGCCCGGCCCGCGTTCCGCCCGCAGCGAGAAGCGGCCGGAGACGACGCCTGTCGCGACGGAGGAGAGCGCTGACGCCGCCGCGGCCAAGATCGTCTCCATCGACGCTTTCCGCAAGAAGACCTGATTCGCCATGGGCGAGATCGTCAATCTGCGACGCGCCCGCAAGGTCAAGGACAGGCGCGCCCAAGAGGCGGAGGCGGACGCCAATCGCATCGCGCATGGCCGCACGAAAGCGGAGCGTCGTCTGGGCGAGGCGACAGCGCGCCTGGAGACGGAAAAGCTCGACGCGCATAGGCTGGAGAATGCGTCGCCCGAGACCGAGCCGCGCCCGAGCGAGAGCCGCGAGCCCGAAGGCTCGTAGTTCGATGAAGGGACAGAGGCGAGCCCGAAGGCTCGCGGTCCATTGCCCCGGATCTCGAGCCTTCAGCCTCGCGCCGTCAGGCGAACAGCCATTGCTTGAGCGAGAAGCCCGAGCTCAGCGCTTTCCGGTAATATTCATAAAGCGCGAGATGCCCGGTCGCCGGCTTCGGCAGCTCGCTCTTCTTCAGCTTGCGGAAGAACGGCCCCACGATATCCTCGAAATTCTGCGTCGTGTAGCGGCCGCCATAGCGGTCCGAGACGCGCTCGGCGGCATTGGCGAATAGCAGGACCAGCGCCTTGAACAGAGCGGGATTGGCGATATTCGCCTCCAGCCCGTGATAGCGCAGGCCATTGAGGCAGGCGCGCAGATAGGCGTTGAGGACCTGATAGACGTCCTGCGCCGAGGCGTCGACGAAGGCGCCGTCGATGGACTTCAGCGCGGCGTTGAAGGTCACGCGGGAGATCTTGCCCTTGCGCCGCTCCGAGGGGCTGAGCAGGCCGGCGAGCACGCTTTTCTCATCGGTCGAGAACAGGTCGAAGACATTGTGGAGCAGCGCGTCGGCCTCGGTCTCCGATTCGGAGAGGCGGCGAATGTCGAGCAGGAGCTCCGGCGGGACCGGGCGCTGCTTGGTGTTGATGTCCATGAACAGCTGACATTCCTGCGCGCGCGTCAGCCTGTTGTAGACGACGACCGGCACTTTGACGCTCTTGGCCGCCAGATTGAAGCCATAGACGCGATGCTGCCCGTCGATGATGAGGAAGGAGCGTGGGTCCTTGAGGAAGGTCAACTCGCCGCTCTTGCGGTCGAAATGCAGCTGCGCGCGCGGCTGGGCGGAGAGAATGATCGCGCTCGGCACGCTGCCGAAGCCGCTGTCGACATAGTCGGCGATCTCTCTCGCGCGCTTCTTGTCGAGCAGCCGCTGGAATCCATCGATGGGATTTTCGAGCCGCGCCTCCACCGCGCAGGTGGCGGCGAGCAGATCGCTCGGCAAGACTAGCGAGTAGAAGCGGTGCTTGCCCTGGGTGACGAGCAGAGCAGGGGCCGCGGCGGAGCCCGCCTCGATCTTCTCTCGCGGAGCATCCGTCTCCTCGTCGCGCGCGCCGGGAAGCGCGGCTTCGAGCGCAGGCTCGACCTCGCTCGGCTCGGACTGATCGGAGGAGGGCGCGTCGATCGGATTTTCCATGTTCTGATCCTTCGGGAAACGCGCCGGAGAGGCCGGCGAATCGTCGCATTGCACCGAATCGAACACGTAACTGGCCGAATCCTAGCGAGGAGGCGGCAAAGAACAAGGCGAATCGCAGTCTGCCCGACAAAAAAACCGGCCCCTTTCGGAGCCGGTTTGATTTGTCTCGATTTGCGGGCCGCTCAATATTTGGCGAGCACGGGCTGCAGCAGGCCGCCGCCGAAGCGATAGGTGACGCCCGCCGAGACGACGAGCGGGTTGATCGGCAGCGACACTTTGACCGGAACGAAGATCGGGCCGAGCACAGCCGCCCCCGGCACGAAAGCGACGGCCGTCGCGTGAACCATCGGATGAACGCCGACATATTTGACGTCGACGTTCACGCCCCAATGCTCGTTGAACATATAGTCGAAGCCGACCTGGCCGACGACGCCCCAAGAGGGAGCGACAGTCGCCCATTGGAAGGTGGCGAGCGCTCCGGGCAGGCCGAGACCGGCCAGCGTCGAGCCCGCCGCGAAGGGGATGCCCCAGACATCGTTGTTGACGCGCGTGCCCCAGAAGGCCGTGAAATTCGCGCCGACGCCGAGATAGGGCTGGAACTGGCCGAAATTGGTGAAGTGATACTGCGCCATCAGGGACGGCGGGAACACCCAGGCGCGCGCGAAGTCGCTGGCGATGGTGCCCGTGCCCTGAATGTGATGCGGCGCGACGCAGCAGATCGCCTCGATCGCCCAGTTCTTGGTCAGGTAATAGGCCACGTCGAGCATGGGAACGATCGACGTCGAGGTGTTGGTGCTGGCGCCGGCGATCACGCCATTCGCGCCGGTGAGGCCCGCGAGGCGGCCGATGGAGCCGAGCGCCGGATGGCCGATGCCCTGATCATAGACAGTGCCGTGGCCGTCCAGCGGAATGAGGCTGCCGACCTTCAGGCGAACCTGGAAGGGCTGATAGCTGTCGACGAAGGCCGGCGGCGGCGGCTCCTTGAGCGACGACAGGCCGTCGGCGCGCGCGACGAGGCCGGGCGCGAAGGGGTCGAAGTGCCAGTTGAGGCCGACGCGGACATTGTGGAAGCGGGTCGGCGAATTCTGCGTCGCGGCGAAGACGGGCGTCGTCGCGCCGAGGATCGCCGCCGTGCCGCCGTTCAGAGAGACGGAATTGGCGTTGGTCGAGCCGAGATCGACATAGAGATATTCGGCTTTGACCGACCAGTTCGGGATGGGCGACCATTCGACGCCGCCGCCCGCCGTCCAGCCGGTGCGCGTGTCGTCGGAATAGCCATGGCCGACGGCGCCTCCGGCGAAGCCCGCTGCGGCGGCGCTGGCGAAATTATCGGCGAAGCCGACATTGTGGATCACCTGGCCATAGGCGAAGCCGCCCGTGCCATAGACCATCAGATTGGGCATGGACGGCAGAGTGAAGCCGACGCGGGCGCGGACAGTGCCGAACCAGTCGACCGCCTTGGTCGAATCGGCGGTCTGCAGATGCGCGCCCGTGGCGTCGAACACGCCGACCCCGGATTTCGCCTTGCTCTCCACGTCTGTGGCCTGAATATCGGCCTCGAGGCCGAGAACGAGCCAGGGGTTGACCTGATGATTATAGCCGACCTGTCCGCCGCCGATGACGCCATGCAGATCCTGCGAGGCGCCCCAGGCGGAGCCCAGCGGCACGGCGGGAGCCAGCGAGCCGGGCGAAATATAGCCGAGCCCGCCCGTCTCCCGGCTGGAGTCGCCGAAGCCATAGCCGATGTTGATGCCGCCATAGAGGCCGGTCCAGCTGAAAGCCGGCGGCGGCGGCGGCAGCGGCGCCCCTTTCAGCGAGGGAAGATCGGCAGCCTGAGCCGTAGCGCTCGCTGCGGTCAACACGGATGCGGCGAGCGCGCCGCGCAAAACACTTCTCATCAGGCTCCCCCGTCAATTGCTCTTAGGACCGGCGCGAAGCGCGCTCTTGTCCGAGTCGGGATCAAATTGCTCCGATTTTCCTGGGAAGGACTTGACCTAGATCAAAGATTGCGGCGTCTCACAATTCTTTCTCGGCGGCTGTGACTCTTTGGCAACAGGCCGCTGCTGTTGCCATCGCGCGGCGATCCTATTAATCGGAGGGCGAACCGCCGGATTCTTCGGCCTTTCCGGGCCAAATCGGGAGAATCGCGGCAGATCGCCGGCGAACGGCCGCTTAAGAAGCTCGGTCGAGGCTGCGACAATTCGACTTGCCACAACAAGAGCCGAAGTCCGCGGCGAGGCCGCGTTCGGCGGGGGAGAGACGATGCTCGAGGCGGCCTTGGCGCATGGGCTGAAGAAAGAGGAATACGAGCGCATTCTCGCGCTGATTGGCCGCGCGCCGAGCCTCACCGAGCTCGGAATATTCTCGGCCATGTGGAACGAGCATTGTTCCTACAAGTCTTCGCGCATTCATTTGCGCAAGCTGCCGACCAAGGCGCCCTGGGTCATCAAGGGTCCGGGCGAGAACGCCGGCGTCATCGACATCGGCGGCGGCGACGCCTGCGTGTTCAAGATGGAGAGCCACAACCACCCGTCTTTCATCGAGCCCTATCAAGGCGCTGCGACGGGCGTGGGCGGCATATTGCGCGACGTCTTCACGATGGGCGCGCGGCCGATCGCTTGTCTGAACCTACTGCGCTTCGGCCAGCCGGCGCATCCGAAGACGCGGCGTCTCGTCGCCGGGGTCGTCGCCGGGGTCGGCGGCTATGGCAATTCCTTCGGCGTGCCGACGGTCGGCGGCTCGACGGAATTCGACCGATCCTACGACGGGAATATTCTCGTCAACGCCATGGCTGTGGGCCTCGCCCGCGCCGATTCGATTTTCTATTCGGCGGCGGCCGGCGTCGGCAATCCGATCGTCTATCTCGGCTCCAAGACCGGACGCGACGGCATTCACGGCGCCAGCATGGCCTCCGCCTCCTTCGAGGCCGACGCCGAGGAGAAGCGCCCGACCGTGCAGGTCGGCGATCCCTTCTCGGAGAAGCTGCTGCTCGAGGCCTGTCTCGAGCTGATGGCCTCGGGCGCCGTCATCGCCATCCAGGACATGGGCGCGGCCGGCCTCACCTCCTCCGCCGTGGAGATGGGCGCGAAGGGCAATCTCGGCGTGGAGCTCGATCTCGACGCGCTGCCCTGCCGCGAGGAGGGCATGACCGCCTATGAGATGATGCTCTCGGAGAGCCAGGAGCGCATGCTCATGGTGCTGAAGCCCGAGCAGGAGCAAGAGGCCGAGGCGATCTTCCGGAAATGGGGGCTCGATTTCGCGATCATCGGCAAGACCACCGACAATCTGCGCTTCGTGGTCAAGCACAAGGGCGTCGTCGAGGCCGATCTGCCGATCAAGGAGCTCGGCGACGAGGCGCCGGTCTATGACCGGCCCCATGTCCCGACGCCGAAGCCGCCGGTGCTCGATGCGGCTTCGATCGCGCCGGTCGACTCCAATGCTCGAGCGCTGCTCGCCCTGCTGGCGACGCCGGACCTCTGCTCCAAGCGCTGGGTCTGGGAGCAATATGATCATCTGATCCTCGGCAATACGGTGCGCGCGCCGGGCGGCGACGCCGCCGTCGTCCGCATCCGCGAGGGGCGTAAAGGCCTGGTGCTGACCACCGATGTGACGGCGCGCTATTGCGCGGCCGATCCGGCGGAGGGCGGCCGCCAGGCGGTGGCGGAGGCCTGGCGCAATATTTCCGTGCGCGGCGGCCAGCCGCTGGCGCTCACCGACAATCTCAATTTCGGCAATCCCGAAAAGCCCGAGATCATGGGCCAGCTCGTCGGCTGCCTCGAAGGCATAGGCGAGGCGGCGCGGGCGCTCGACTTCCCGATCGTCTCGGGAAATGTCTCGCTCTACAATGAGACGCAGGGGGCCGGCATTCTGCCGACGCCGGCCATCGGCGGGGTCGGCGTGATCTCCGATGTGGCGCTCGCCGCGACCATCGCCCTGCCCGAGGGCGGCAAGACCATCCTGCTCATCGGCGAGACGAGAGGCTGGCTCGGCCAGTCGCTCTATCTGCGCGATCTTTGCGGTCGTCGCGACGGCGCGCCGCCGCCGGTCGATCTCGAGGCCGAGAAGCGCAATGGCGATTTCGTCCGCGCCCTCGTGCTCGAGCGGCGGGCGCTCGCCGCCCATGATCTCTCGGATGGCGGGCTCGCCGTGGCGCTCGCGGAAATGGCGCTCGCCGGCGGCGTCGGCGCGACGATCGCGCGCCTGCCCGCGGGGCCCGCCCATGCGGTTCTGTTCGGCGAGGACCAGGCGCGTTGCTTGATCGTGGCCGAGCCCGCCGAGGCGGAGGCGATCGAAAAGGATGCGAAGGCGGCGGGGGTCGCGGTCCTCGCCCTCGGCGTGACCGGCGGAAACGAGTTGCATCTCCCCGGTGAGGCGCCGATATTGCTTTGTGATATGCAACATGCGCAGGAGGCGCCGCTGCCGGCCTATATGGCCGGAATGGACGGCGCCTTCGCCGAGGCTCCAGGAGGTCGATGCGCAAATGGCGATGCAAAGAAGTGAAATCGAGCGTCTCATCAAGGTGGCGATTCCGGACGCCGTGATAGAGATCACCGCGCTCGTCGACGACGGCGATCATTGGGCCGCCTCGGTGAAATCGGAGTCGTTTCGCGGCAAGAGCCGCGTGCAGCAGCATCAGATGGTCAACAAGGCTTTCGGCGAGCGCCTCGGCGGCGAGCTGCATGCTTTGGCGTTGACGACGATCGCTCTATAAATCGTTTCTGCGCCCGGCGGGGCTCGCCGGGCCGCCTGCAACGGAACCTTGAATTCCGCTCGAAAGGAAATCCCATGTCCGACACCACAACCGTGATCAAGAACGAGATCGACAGCGCCGAAGTCGTGCTGTTCATGAAGGGCACGCCCGCCGCTCCGCAATGCGGCTTCTCCTTGCAGGTCTGCCAGATTCTCGGCCAGATCGGCGTCCCGTTCAAGAGCGTCAATGTGCTCGCCGACCCTGCCATTCGCGACGGGATCAAGGCCTATTCCAGCTGGCCGACCATTCCCCAGCTCTATGTGAAGGGCGAGTTCGTCGGCGGCTGCGACATCACCCGCGAGATGTACCAGTCGGGCGAGCTGACCGCTCTGCTCGATCAGGAAGGCATTGCCCACGCCCAGACGGCCAAGGCCTGACGCGGCGCTCCTTCTCCCGTTTACGGGAGAAGGACGGCCCGGCGGAGCCGGGTCGGATGAGGGTCGGGAGCCGAGAGGCCGGCCCTCTTTCGATTACGATCAGCGCGACGTGGGACGAGCGCTCATCCGACTCGCTTCGCGGGACCGCCGTCTCCCGCGATCTAGAGACGGGAGCGCCTAACCGCCGATGTCGACGCCCTTGGACCGGGCGAGCGCGATGACCAGCAGCCCAACATGCTGGCTGTTGACGATCCCGCCGCCGAGCGCCAGCTCCAGCGCCTTCCGCCATGGGATGCGCTCGACGCAAATGTCCTCGCCGCTGTCGAGTTTCAGAGGCGCTATCTCTCTCGCGCCCTCGCCGTAGAGGAGGTGGAGCCAATTGGAGTGGCTCGCCGGATTGGGCGACAGACGCGCCAAATGTCGCAATGATGGCGCGGCGTGTCCGGTTTCCTCCAGCAATTCGCGCGCGCCGGCGGCTATGGGGTCGCTCTCATGCGCATCCAGCCTGCCGCCCGGCAGCTCCAGCGACGCGACGCCGGCGCCATGGCGATATTGCCAGACCAGCAGCAGACGGTCCTCCTCGTCCAGAGCGACGACATGGACCCAGTCGGGATATTCCAGCACATAATAGGGATCGAGCGAGACGCCGCGCCGCGTCACGCAATGATCCGCGCGCAGCGTGAGCCATGAATCCTTCACGAGCGTCTGCGAGGAGCGGACCTCCCAGGGCCGCAAAATATCGTCGGTCAAGTCGCGCGTCCTCAGGGCGTGGGTCTGGACGAGATCTCCGCCGTGCGCGTCACCAGCGAGCGGCCCTCTTCGGAATCCCAATTGGCCGGTCCCTGCATCAGGCCGATCTGGCAGCCCGAGCCGTCGATGAGGAAGGTCGTCGGCAGGCCCAGCGCCTGGCCGCTCTGCCGCAGCTGGAAGAAGATTTCCGCCTTGGGGTCGGCGTAATAGGCGAGATTCTTCGCGCCGATCTCGCCGAGAAACGCCTTGGGCCGTTCGAGGCGAGAGGTGTCGACATTGATCGTCACCACCTCGAACTTTTCCGAGCCGGCGGCCGCCTGCAGACGGTCGAGCGCGGCCATCTCGCCGCGGCAGGGCACGCACCAAGTGGCCCAGAGGTTGAGCAGCACGGTCTTGCCCTTGAAATCCTCGAGCTTGCGCGGCTTTCCGTCCGGCCCGGTGAAGGTCACGTCCGGCATGGGCTCGGGCGCGTTGGCGATGGCCATGGCCGCGACCTGGCCCTTGGCGAGCGCCGACACGCGCTGCGACGTCTCGCGTGAGGCGGCGCAGGCCTGGCTCACAGCGCTCGTCTTGCCGCTAGAGCCGCCGTTCACGTATAGAACGCCGGCTATGGCGGCGACGACGAGAGTCGCGCCCGCGATTTTCGGCAGATTGCCTCGGCTGGAGCTTTCCATCTGGTCGGTCATCGATCCTGTTCCGCGAGGAGTTATGACGAGCAAAATATGGGGTGGCCGCTTTCAGAGCGCAACCGACGCGATTCTGGAGGCGATCAACGTCTCCATCGATTTCGACAAGCGCCTCGGCCCACAGGATGTGCGGGGCTCGCTCGCGCATGTCGCCATGCTGGCCGAGACCGGCATAGTCTCGGCCGAGGACGCCGCCGCCATCACGCGTGGTCTAGACCAAATCCGCGGCGAAATCGAGGAGGGGCGCTTTGCCTTCTCGCGCGCGCTCGAGGACATTCATATGAATGTCGAGTCCCGCCTCGCCGACATCATCGGCCCGGCGGCCGGGCGGCTGCACACGGCGCGCTCGCGCAATGACCAGGTGGCGACCGACTTCCGCCTCTATATGCGCGACGCGATCGACGACATCGACGCGCAGCTCGCCGATCTCCAGCTCGCCCTCGCCGAGAAGGCGCTGGAGGAGGCCGGCAGCGTGATGCCCGGCTTCACCCATCTGCAATCGGCGCAGCCGGTCACTTTCGGCCATCATCTGCTCGCCTATGTCGAAATGCTGGCGCGTGACCGCGGGCGTTTTTCCGATGCGCGGACGCGGCTCAACGAATCGCCGCTGGGCGCCGCCGCGCTGGCCGGCACCTCCTTCCCCATCGATCGCGAGAAGACGGCCAAGGCGCTCGGCTTCGCGCGGCCGACGGCGAATTCGCTGGATAGCGTCTCCGATCGCGATTTCGTGCTGGAGACGCTGGCCGCGATGGCGATCGCGGCGACGCATCTCTCGCGTTTCGCGGAGGAGATCGTGCTGTGGACGACCTCGCAATTCGCCTTTGTCGCGCTCTCCGACAAATTCACCACCGGCTCCTCCATCATGCCGCAGAAGCGCAATCCCGACGCCGCCGAGCTGGTGCGCGGCAAGACGGGACGCATCATCGGCGCGCTGCAGGCGATGCTGGTGGTGATGAAGGGCCTGCCGCTGGCCTATTCCAAGGACATGCAGGAGGATAAGGAAGGCACATTCGACGCGCTCGACAATTTCGCGCTCTGCGTGGCGGCGATGGCCGGCATGGTGCGCGACATGAGCGTCGATCGGCCGCGCATGCGCAAGGCTGCGGGCGCGGGCTACGCCACCGCCACCGATCTCGCCGATTGGCTGGTGCGCGCGCTGGGGCTGCCCTTCCGCGAGGCGCATCATGTGACCGGCCGCATCGTCGGAATCGCCGCCGAGCGCAATGTCGGCCTCGAGAAGCTGCCGCTGGAGACCATGCAGGCGGTGGAGCCGCGCATCACCGAGGATGTGTTCAACGTGCTCGGCGTCGAGAAATCGGTGAAGAGCCGCACGAGCTACGGCGGCACGGCGCCGGAGAATGTGCGCAAGCAGGCGCGCCGCTGGCTGAAGCAATTGGCGAAGAAGTAGGAGAGAGCAGCGCCCTCGGCCTAAGGCTCCCTCATCCTGAGGAGCGGCCGCAGGCCGCGTCTCGAAGATGCGGGAGCCGTCAGCGCGGCCTTCTGAAGCTCACCCTCGTGCTTCGAGACGGTCGCTTTGCGACCTCCTCAGCATGAGGGTGAGGGTGATTGAAAGCGCGCGGTCTCGTCATCCGCGCGCTTTCGTCTATAGTGCCGGCCCGATCCGGCTCCGATGGATGAGACCTATGGCTGATCTGCTCCGGCCGCGTTCGGCGGCGACGCTTCTGATTCTCGCGCTCGCGCTCGCCGGCTGCGGGCGGCGCGGCGCGCTCGATTATCCGCCGGAGGTCGCGGCGCGGCCCAAGGCCGTGGTGGTGCAGAAGACGACGCTCACGCCCGTCGGCGGCAAGACGCCCGTCGCCGAGGATGTGAAGGCGGTGGAATTTATTCCCGGCACGCCCGGCTATCGGCCGCCCGACCAATATCCCTTCATCCTCGACCCGCTGATCGACTGAAACGAGCGACATGCATCACTTCGACTATCGCGCCGGCGCGCTCTTCGCCGACGATGTTCCGTTGGCCAAAATCGCCGAGCAGGTCGGAACGCCCTTCTACTGCTATTCGGCGACGACGATCCGCCGGCATTTCCAGGTCTTCTCGGCCGCCTTCGCCGGGCTCGACGCGCT
Organism: Methylosinus sp.; assembly: GCF_036560965.1. NCBI lineage: Bacteria > Pseudomonadati > Pseudomonadota > Alphaproteobacteria > Hyphomicrobiales > Methylocystaceae > Methylosinus > Methylosinus sp. The sequence goes on from NZ_DATBQF010000019.1 coordinate 47,127, forward strand.
GGTCTGCTATGCGCTGAAAGCCAATTCCAATCAGGCCGTGCTGGCGCTGCTCGCCGGCCTCGGCGCCGGTATGGACGTCGTGTCCGGCGGCGAGCTGAAACGCGCCCGCGCCGCCGGCGTTCCCGCGAGCAGGATCACGTTTTCCGGCGTCGGCAAGACGGCCGCCGAGATCGCGCTCGCGATCGACCAGGGCATTTTCTGCTTCAATGTGGAGTCGGAGCCCGAGCTCGCCGAGATTTCCCGCATCGCCTCCGCCAAAGGCAAACGCGCGCATATCTCGCTGCGCGTCAATCCGGACGTCGACGCCAAGACTCACGCCAAGATTTCGACCGGCCTCGCCGAGAATAAATTCGGCGTGCCGCTGTCGCGCGCCCGCGCGATCTACGCCCATGCGGCGAAGCTGCCCGGCATAGAGGTCACCGGCGTCGATATGCATATCGGCTCGCAGATCACCGATCTTTCGCCCTTCGACGAGGCTTTCTCGCTGCTCGCCGAGCTGGTGGCGGGGCTGCGCGCCGATGGGCATATGATTTCGCATGTCGATCTCGGCGGCGGGCTCGGCATTCCCTATCACGAGGGCGAGGACCCGGCCTCCTATCACCCGGATCGCTACGCCGAGATCGTGCGCCGCCATATGGCGGGGCTGGGGTGCAAATTGCTGTTCGAGCCGGGGCGGCTCATCGTCGGCAATTCGGGAATATTGGTCACGCGCGTGCTCTATGTGAAGCAGGGCGAGGCCAAGTCTTTCGTCATCGTCGACGCCGGCATGAATGATCTCGTCCGCCCGACGCTCTATGACGCTTGGCACGAGCTGATCCCGGTCGCGCAGGCGGCGCCGTCGCATCCACGCATTATCGCCGATGTCGTCGGGCCGGTGTGCGAGACCGGCGATTATATCGCGCTCGGACGTTCGATCCCGGAGCCGGCGCAGGGCGATCTCTTGGCCATTCTGACGGCCGGCGCCTATGGCGCGGTGCAGGCGGGGACCTACAACAGCCGCCCGCTCGCGCCGGAGGTTCTCGTCGACGGCGACAAATGGGCCGTGGTGCGCGAGCGCCCGAGCGTCGAGCAGCTGATCGCGCTGGATTCTGTGCCGGAGTGGCTACGGAAGTAAGGGACTTCGCGTCGATTTTTGAAAGGCGCAAACATGCGGCGTTTTTCGTCTTTTGGATTGCCGGCGTCGGCGCTGTTCGCAGTTGTTTACGCGCTCCTCCTCACGGGAACGCCGACGCTGGCGGAGGAGGCAACTTGGTTCTTCGAGGCGAAAAACGACGCTAGTCCCGCCAAATTCGGCTTTACGAGCGGTTCTTCAGGCGAGTCCGTATTCGTCTCCGGCGCCTGCGAGAAAAACGTCCATCTCGACGTCGCCTTCAGGCTCTCCGCCTTGGCGGAACTGGTCAAATCCGGGGCCTATCCTTCGATCAATTTCGTTATGGACGGCGCGGCCGAGAAATTCGCCATCGGTCGACTGAACATGAACGAAAGCGGACCGTCGATGTGGACGCCGACGATCGAAGGCCTTCCGAAGGAACTCTTCGAGAAATGGGCCAAAGCGAAGAAGGTGTCGATTCAATTGCTGGCCGACAAAAAGGTGCTGGACATTTATCAGGCGTCGACGGATCGCGGCCGCGCGAAAGCCATAGCGAAGGTGGCAAAGGAATGTTTTTGACGGGTCTTTCGGCCCAGGCACGGCTCAGCGCAGGAACTTCAGCGCCGCGAGCAGGAAACCGCCGAGCGCCATTTGCGTGACCACGAGCCAGCGGAGAATATCGACCTCGAGGTTGGCGGAAGAGGTCTCGATCTTCGATTCGAGCTTCAGCTCGACCTCGCGTAGATCCGCCTTCGTAGCGAGCGAGCCGGCGTCGATCTCCCGAAAAGCTTCGACCACGCCAGTGGCTTGCTCTTCCGAGAAGCCTCTCTTGCGTAGAATTTGCACGATGGCGAGCGTGACGATCGTCAGAGCCGTCATGGACGTTAAGATAGCATGTTCGCGGCCGCATTCAACACGCCGGCCGTGAGGGTGGCGGGTCAGCTTGCGTCGTCGGCCTTCGGGGATGTCGGACGGCGGGCGCTATGGCGAATGCCGTGAATGACGATTTCGGTTTCCGTTGCACGATAAAAAATCAAATAGGGGTAAGGATAGACCACCATGCGGCGAAGACCGCTCTTGCTGGTCGAGCAGCCCGCTCGCGGATGCTGCAAAAGCAGCGCCGTCATTGCATGAATTCGCGCTTTGACGCTGTGCGCGCCGTTTGGCGAACGCTCATCGATGAAAGAAAGGATCTTGTCGAGCTCGGCGGCGGCGCGGAGGGTGTAGCGGAGCTTCACAGGCCATGCTTCGTCCAGATGGCCCGCAGCTGTTCGTCCGTCGCGAACTCGCCGCGCTCCGCCTGCGCGAAAGACTCTGCGAACGAAGCTTCTTCCTCGGCGGTGAGCTGCACGACTGGCGGCTCGTCGCCGGTCATCGCCATGATGACGCGCGCCATGTCGTCCTGCATGGCGGCGGGGAGGCTACGGGCCGCCTCGAAGGCCTGTTCGAGCAGTTTCGTCATGGGGGAATTCTACCCATTCGGCCGGCGCGCGGGAAGGATTTTCCGCGTGTCTGCTTCGTGCAAAAAAGCCATTCAAATTCAATGGTGTGAATTTTGTTCATATTTCTTGATATTTGGATATGGCGGCAGCGTCAGAGCATTTCTGTAACTAGGTTACAGAAATTGCTTGACGCGCCCTTCCTTAAGGTATTTATAGACAGCCATGGTTCAAGACAAAGCCTGGAAGACAAAGCCTGAAAGGAATGAATTATGACGGTCTCCCCCAACCAACCTCCCTACGACCCTGCGGCCGTTGGTGCGGCCATCGACAACATCATCGCCGCTTTAGAGCGCCTTAGGCTGCTGCTTGTCCTAGAGGATAGCGCTGACTCTTCGGAGTTCGACCCCAAAGACCCTGCGAACAAATACGAAGTGGGCGGCTTAGAAAAGCTCACGAATCGCGGGATTGAAATTTGCTATCGCTACTTTGATGCTGGCAAAACTCGCTATGCCGTTTCGGAACTCATGAACATCAGCTTTGGTGCTGCAAATCATCGCTACAAAGCATGGGAAAAAGCTGGCGGTGTCAACCGCGTCAAGATGGCTATCTAATAGCGATCAATCGCCTCGTCGTGCGAGGAAGGTGCGGGTCAGGCGCGGCCTTCGCACAACTTACGAATATGGCACTGCGTCTCACGCGGACGCAGCCTTCGCATAGCCGGTTACATGGAACCCTGCGAGTGGGCGCGTCCGACCCTCATGACGGGAAAGCGATCCAACAGGCCGCCCCACGGCTCTGGATCGCTTCGCTTCGCTTCGCTCGCGATGACGGCGCGGGCAGCTTTACGCCCGCCCCTCCACGCTCTTCTCGATGATCTGCGCGAGATCGGTCATGATCGCGTTGAGATCGTAGTTCTTCGGCGTGTAGACGGCGGCCACGCCATTGTCGCGCAGCAGCTTCTCATCGGCCGGCGGGATGATGCCGCCGACGACGAGCGGCACTTCGCCGAGGCCCTTCTCTTTCATCAGCCGCAGCACCTCATGGGCGAGCGTCACATGCGAGCCGGAGAGGATGGAGAGGCCGACGCAATGCGCGCCTTCCTTCTGCGCCGTCTCGACCAGCTCCGCGGGCGTCGAGCGAATGCCGGCGTAGATCACCTCGAAGCCGGCGTCGCGGGCCCGCACGGCGATCTGCTCGGCGCCGTTGGAATGGCCGTCGAGGCCCGGCTTGCCGACCAGAAATTTGGCGCGCTTGCCGATTTTGGTGGAGACGCGCTGCACCTCCTCGCGCACGGCGTCGAGCTGGCCGCCGACCTGCCGGGCGGTGGAGGAGACGCCGGTCGGCGCGCGATATTCGCCGAACACGCCGCGCAGCACCGTGCCCCATTCGCCCGTCGTGACGCCGGCCTTGGCGGCGGCGATCGAGGGCTCGACCATATTGCGGCCTTCCTTCGCCGCGCGGACCAGCTCGTCCAGCGCCGCCTGCGCGGCCTTGGCGTCGCGTTGCGCGCGCCAGGCGTTCAGCCGCGCGATCTGTTCGGCCTCGACATGCTCCGGCACGACCATGATCTGATTGTCGCCTGCGGTCAGCGGCGACGGCTCGCCCTCGGTGAATTTATTGACGCCGATGACGATCTGCTCGCCGGCCTCGATCCCCTCGAGCCGCGCCGTATTGCTCTCGACCAGCTTCGATTTCATATAGCCGAGCTCGACCGCCGCCGCGGCGCCGCCCAGCTCGTCGATCTTCTTCAGCTCGGCGACGGCCTCTTCCTTCAGCGACGCGACCTTCGCCGCGATCGCCGGATTGCCGTCGAATATGTCGCCATATTCCAGAAGGTCGGTCTCATAGGCCATGATCTGCTGCATGCGCAGCGACCATTGCTGATCGAAGGGCCGCGGCAGGCCGAGCGCCTCGTTCCAGGCCGGCAGCTGCACGGCGCGGGCGCGGGCGTTCTTCGACAGCACGACGGCCAGCGACTCGATCAATATGCGATAGACGTTGTTCTCGGGCTGCTGCTCGGTGAGGCCGAGCGAATTGACCTGCACGCCGTAGCGGAAACGGCGGGATTTCTCATCCGTCACGCCATAGCGGTCGCGGGTGATCTCATCCCACAGCTCGACGAAAGCGCGCATCTTGCACAGCTCGGTGACGAAGCGCATCCCGGCGTTCACGAAGAAGGAGATGCGGCCGACCACCTCGGCGAAATCCTTGTCCGACAGGCCGGCGGCTTTCACGCCGTCGAGAATGGCGCAAGCAGTGGCGAGCGCATAGGCCAGCTCCTGCGCCGGCGTCGCGCCGGCCTCCTGCAAATGGTAGGAGCAGACATTCATCGGGTTGAACTTCGGACATTCCTTCGTCGTGAAGAGAATGAGGTCCTGCGTCAGCCGCAGCGACTGCGCCGGCGGAAACACATAAGACCCGCGCGAGAGATATTCCTTGATGATGTCGTTCTGCGTCGTGCCTTGCAGCTTTGCGCGCGGCGCGCCTTGCTCATCCGCCGCCGCGATATAGAGCGCGAACAGCCAGACGGCGGTGGCGTTGATCGTCATCGACGTGTTCATATCGGCGATCGGAATGCCGTCGAACAAAGTGCGCATGTCGCCGAGATGCGACACCGGAACGCCGACCTTGCCGACCTCGCCGCGCGAGAGAATGTGATCGCTGTCATAGCCGGTCTGGGTCGGCAGATCGAAGGCGATGGAGAGACCCGTCTGGCCCTTGGCGAGGTTGGAGCGATAGAGAAGATTCGACTCCTTGGCCGTGGAATGGCCGGCATAGGTGCGGAACAGCCAGGGCTTGTCGCGACGCGGGGCAGCGGATTCGGTCATGTGTTCGGTCTCCCTCCGAAGCTTGCGATAACACAAGACGCTGGCGAGGCAAAAGCGGGCAGGTGGGGGGTCACGGAGCCAGCACGGCGACGCCCAGCGCCGGCGCCGCCTCGGCGAGCCGGCGGTCCAGCGTGCAGAGCTTCGCGCCGTGGTCGGCGCAGAGGGCGAGATGCAGCGCATCGCCGGCGCGCAGGCCGAGGCCGTGCTGGTCGCAGAAATGGGCGGCGGTTCGGAAGTGAAGCGGAGCGATCGGCAGAAGCAGGAAGCTCGCGGACGCGAGCCGCGCGAATTCGGCCAGCGCCTCGGCGCGCTGCGGAAGTCCGATCTGGCGGTTGCGCAGCTTGATCGACAAAGCGGAGGAGAATTCCGTCACCACCCAGTCGCTGATCGCCAGCTCGCCGGTCTGCTCGCCGAGCCAGGAGTGGACGCGATCCGTCTCCGCCTCTCTGGTCAACGCCGCGACGAGCAGCGACGTGTCCAGATAGAGCGTCAATAGCGGTCCTCGTCGCGCATCCGGCGCGTGAAGTCTCCGGCGGATTCCGCCTCGGGCGGCATGGCGTCGGTGAGCGCCCGCAAGCGGGCCACATCGACGCGCTTTTTCGGCTCGTCGAGCGGCGCGATCTTCGCCACGGCCTTGCCGCGGCGCGTGACGCGAACCGTCTCGCCCTGCGCCGCGCGCTCGACGATCTCGCTCAAATGGGCCTTGGCTTCCGCAACGGTGACGGCGCTCATCTTCGCCTCATGACCAACCAGATGACCAATTTAGAGCAGTGTCTTTCGGAAACCAAGGTCGGCGTAGCGACATGGTTTCGGCTTCTCGAGGCCGCCGCCCGACGCTCCCCGGCGTCCGCCCCGCCCGAATATCCCTCTGTTCAGGCGAAAGCGGGCCGTATATCAATGGCCGCCTCGGCCCGCCGCCGGCAAAAAAGAGAGTTCCCGAGGAGCCAGACGTTGACCGAATTGAAAGACCTCTACGACATCGGCGAGATTCCGCCGCTCGGGCATGTGCCCGCCAAGATGCACGCCTGGGTCGTCCGCAAGGAGCGGCACGGACCGCCCGAGGAGTCGATGCAGCTCGAGGTGGTGCCCACCTGGGAGCTGGACAGCCATGACGTGCTCGTCCTGGTGATGGCGGCGGGCGTCAATTACAATGGCGTCTGGGCGGCGCTCGGCCAGCCGATCTCGGTGCTCGACGTCCACAAGCTCCCCTATCACATCGCCGGCTCCGACGCCGCCGGCATCGTCTGGGCGGTCGGCTCCAAGGTCAAGCGCTGGAAGGTCGGCGACGAGGTGGTCGTCCACTGCAACCAGGATGATGGGGACGACGAGGAGTGCAACGGCGGCGATCCGATGTTCTCCGCCTCGCAGCGCATCTGGGGCTATGAGACGCCGGACGGCTCCTTCTCCCAATTCTGCCGCGTGCAGGACCGCCAGCTCATGGAACGGCCCAAGCACCTCACCTGGGAGGAGTCGGCCTCCTACACGCTGACGCTGGCCACCGCCTATCGCATGCTGTTCGGCCATGAGCCGCACCGCCTGAAGCCGGGCGACAATGTCCTCATCTGGGGCGCCTCGGGCGGTCTCGGCGTGTTCGGCGTGCAGCTCTGCGCGGCGGCCGGCGCCAACGCCATCGGCGTCATCTCGGACGAGAGCAAGCGCGACTATGTGCTCTCGCTGGGCGCCAAGGGCGTCATCAACCGCAAGGATTTCAAGGGCTGCTGGGGCCAGCTGCCGACGGTCAACACGCCGGAGTTCAACGACTGGTCCAAGGCCGCCCGCGCCTTCGGCAAGGCGATCTGGGACATCACCGGCAAGAAGGACGTCGACATCGTCTTCGAGCATCCGGGCGAGCAGACCTTCCCGCTCTCCTGCATGGTGGCGAAGCGCGGCGGCATGGTGGTGTTCTGCGCCGGCACGACCGGCTTCAACCTCACCTTCGACGCCCGCTATGTGTGGATGCGGCAAAAGCGCATTCAAGGCTCACATTTCGCGCATCTGAAGCAGGCGGCCGCGGCCAATCGCTTCGTCGTCGATCGCCGCGTCGATCCCTGCCTGTCGGAAGTCTTCCCCTGGGCGAAGATCCCGCACGCCCACACCAAAATGTGGAAGAACGAGCACGCCCCCGGCAATATGGCGGTGCTGGTCAATGCGCCGACGACGGGCCTGCGCAGCCTCGAGGATGTGATCGAGGCGGCGGGGAAGAAGTAGAGGCGCGTGGCGTTCGCGTCGACGAGCGAGACCCTGTTTCCAGCGTCATGGCCGCGCTCGTCGCGGCCAGCCACGCCATGACGGCTCAGAAAGCTGAAAACTGGGCGGGGCGACGCCGCCTCTTCTCCCCACGCCGGGCAATGTCTCGGCGTGGACGCCCGCGACAAGCGCGGGCAAGACGCTGCTGGATTGGAATCGTTAGGCCCTGCTATCGGCGGCGGAGCAATTGACAAGCCGCTAGCGAGCATGAAAAACTCGCACGTATTGCATACGACAGCGTGGAGGCCAGCAGCGCCCATCGGGCGTGACTGCGCTGTCGTATCGTGCGAGCGCGCGCCGATGTGATGCCGGGTCGGACGGGCGCTACGAAACGACTTCCCACGCGAGGCGCGGAAAGCTGCGAGAACGGCCCTCGGCGTCGGGAGGCGATTTCGCATGTTGGAAGCGCGCGAGCTGACCAAGAGATATGAGGGCAAGGCGGATCGCCCCGCCCTCGACCGGCTGAATCTGCATATTCCCGGCGGCGAGGTGTTCTGCCTGCTCGGGCCCAATGGCGCCGGCAAGACGACGACCGTCAATCTCTTCCTCAATTTCATCGCGCCGACGGCGGGCCAGGCGCTCGTCGGCGGCGTCGATTCGGCGCGCGAGCCGCTCGAGGCGCGCCGTCGCCTCGCCTATATCCCCGAGACGGTGATGCTCTATGGCGCGCTCACCGGGCTCGAAAATCTCGAATATTTCACCGAAATTTCCGGCGGCCGGCGCCATTCGCGGGCCGAGCTGCTGGCGCTGCTCGGCGAGGCCGGGCTCGTGGAGGAGGCGGCCTTGCGCCGCGTCTCCGGCTATTCGAAAGGCATGCGGCAGAAGGTCGGCGTCGCCGTTGCGCTGGCGCGGCGCGCGCAGGCGCTGCTGCTGGACGAGCCGACCTCCGGCCTCGATCCGCTCGCCGCCAATGAGTTCGCCGCGCTGGTCGAGACGCTGCGCAAGCAGGGCATGGCCATATTGATGGTGACGCACGACCTCTTCCTCGCCAAGCAATGCGGCACGCGCATCGGCGTGATGCAGGCGGGCCGGCTCGTCTCCGTCTTCGGCGCCGACGACGTCGATCATCTCGGTCTCGAGCGCGCCTATCTCGATCAATTCAGAGGAGCGGCCGCATGAGCGAGATCATCGTCGCAAAAGCCCCCGCCACGCCGGCGCCCGCCGGCCGTTGGCGCGTCGCCCGCGCCGTCGCCCTCAAGGAATGGGCGGAGCTGCGCCGCGACAGCCGGCTCGCCTGGCTCTTCGCCCTCGTCTTGCTGTTGATGCTCGGCGCGCTCGCCTTCGGCTCCGCGCAGCATATGCGGCTCGATCGCGAGCGTGACGCCGCCGCGGCGACCGATCGCGCGTTATGGACCGGGCAGGGCGCCAAAAACCCCCACGCAGCGGCCCATTTCGGCCAATACGCCTTCAAGCCGCAGAGTCCGTTGGCGCTCGCCGATCCGGGCGTCGACGCCTATGTCGGCGAGGCGGTCTGGCTGGAGGCGCATCGGCAGAACGAGGCGCAATTCCGCTCGGCGCGCGACGCCGGCGTCGGCGCGCGGCTCGGCGGATTGTCTTTCGCCTTCGTGCTGCAGACGATCATGCCGCTCGTCGCCGTGCTGCTCGGCTTTGCGGGCTTTTCCGGCGAGCGCGAGCGCGGCACGCTGCGCCAGCTCATGAGCCTCGGCGCCTCGCCCGTCGATATTCTCGCCGGCAAGGCGCTCGCCGCGCTGGGCGCTCTGGCGGTTCTGCTGGTTCCGGCTTTCTCGCTCGCCGTGCTGGCGACGCTCCTCCTCGCCGATCATGACGTCTCCGTCGTCGATCAGCTCCAGCGTCTTCTCGCCTTCTCCTTCGGCTATGGCCTCTATCTCTGCGGCTTCGTCTTTCTGGCGCTCGGCGTGTCGGCCGCCGCGAGGTCGACGCGCACCGCTCTCGTGACCTTGCTCGCCTTCTGGCTCGCCAATTGTTTTCTGGCGCCGCGCGTGATGACCGATGTCGCCAAGCGCGTCGCGACGCTGCCGACGGCGCTGGAATTCCGCAACGCCATCGCCGAGGACAAGAAGAGGACCTTCGGCCATGACGAGCAGCATCCGGCCTTCGTCGCCTTTCGCGACGGCGTGCTGGCGCAATATGGCGTCGCGCGCATAGAGGATCTGCCGGTCAATTTCCGCGGCCTCGCGCTGCGCAAGGACGACGAGAACGGCTTCGTCATTTTCGACAAGCATTTCGGCGCGTTGCAGGCCGCCTTCGACGCGCAGGACAGGCTGCGCGCCGCGCCGGGCTTTCTCTTCCCCATGCTGGCCATGCAGGCGTTCTCGACGAGCTTCGCGGGAACGGATTCCTGGCATCAATATGATTTCGCCACGGCGGCGGAAGCGCATCGCCGGCGCATTCAGATGGAAGCGAGCGAGGACCTGATCAACAATGCGCGCTATGGCGATGCGCGCTATGTCGCCTCGCCGCAAATGTGGGCGCGCATTCCCTCTTTCGACTATGCCGCGCCGGCCGTCTCCTGGGCTTTCTCCCATGTGCGCGGCGATCTCGTCGCGCTCGCTCTCTGGACCGTCCTCACCGCGACGCTCGCCGGCTTCGCGGCGCGGCGCCTCAGACCCCTGTGAGGCCCATCATGACTCTCTCGGCTTTTCTCGCCGCATGGCGATTCGAATGGCGTCTTCTGCGGCGCGATGCGGCGGCCTGGGCCGTGCTCGCGGCGATCCTGACGATGAGCGCGCTGGCCTTCTTCAACGGCGCCGAGCGCGTCGCAGCGCAAAAGGCCGGGATCGAGGATGCGCGTCGCGACGAGACACAGCGCCTCGACGCGCTGCGCAACGCGCTCGCCGATCTGACCGCCGGCCGCGTGACCGGCGAGATCCCGCCGTTTCGTGATCCGCGCAACCCTGTCTTCGTCGGCGGCGGCTCGGCGGCGGCGGTGGCGGCGCTCGAGCCCGATCCGCTCGGAATCGTGGCCTCGGGTCAGAGCGATCTCTTTCCCGCAGCGCTCAAAGTGACGAGCGGAACCAAGGATTCCTTCCTCTTCGCCGATGAGATCGAGAATCCAGCGCATCTCGCCAGCGGCTCGATCGATCTGTCCTTCGTGCTGGTCTTCGTGTTTCCGCTGGCGATTCTCGCTCTCTGCTTCGATCTTTCGGCCGGCGAGCGCGAGAAGGGCACGCTCGCTTTGACGCTCGCCAGCGCGGAGAGCCCCACCGCCGTTCTGCTCGGCAAGCTCGCGGCGCGGGCGGGCCTGCCGATCCTGGCGATGATCGCGGCGACCTTCGCCGGCGTCTTCCTGCTGCGCGGCGCCGAGCCGATCGCCTCCGGCGCCTTCGCGCTGCTCGTCGCGGCGATTTTCGCCTATGGCGCCTTCTGGGCGCTGCTCGCCGCCGTCGTCGACAGTTTCGGCAAGAGCTCGGCCTATAATGCGCTGGCGCTGATCGCCGTCTGGGCCGGCTTCACCATGATCGCGCCCGCCGCCGTCAACACGCTCGCCGACGCGCTCTATCCGGCGCCCTCGCGCGCGGAAATGACGCTCGCCGCGCGCGCCGCCACGACCGACGCCGATCGCAATCGCGACGCCGCTCTCGCCCGCTACGCCGAGGAGCATCCCGACGCCGTGGCCGGGGAGATGATGCGGGGCGCCGCCGAGGAACGCACGAGTCGCCGCCTCGCCGTGCTGGAGACCGCCAATGCGCGCGTCGAGGAGGTGATGGCGCGTCACGAGGCGCAGCTCGCCCGCCAGCGCGCGCTCGCCGATCGTCTGTCTTTCCTCTCGCCGGCGCTGCTGATGTATCGCTCCCTCGCCGATATCGCCGGCTCGGGCGATCAGCGCTATGCGGAATTTTCGGCGCGGCTCGACGCGTTCCATGTCCAATGGCGCAATTTCTTCTGGTCGCGCGCCCATGCCGGCCAGTCGCTCACCGCGGCCGATTACGCCGCTCTGCCGCGCTTCCCCGCCGTGGCCGAGGCGGCGAGCGTCCCGGCGGGCGTCGCGTCCGGGCTCGCGGCCGGCGTCGCCCTGCCGGCGCTGCTGCTCGCGGTCCTCGCCTGGCGCGGGCTTCGTCGGTGCAAGGCGGCGTGATAGCGTCTCTCCTCTCCGCCGTAGCGTGGAGAAGGCGAGGCGCGACAATCCGAAACAGCGCGACATCCGAAAGAGCGCGGCATCCGAAAGAGCGCGGCATCCGAAAGAGAATGAGCGAGAATCCGCATCTGACCTTCGTCCTCGGCGGCGCGCGCTCCGGCAAGAGCGCCTTCGCCGAGGGGCTCGTGACCGCCGAGCCCGGCCCCTGGAGCTATATCGCCACGGCGCAGGCCTTCGACGACGAGATGCGCGCCCGCATCGCCGCGCATAGGGAGCGACGCGACGGCGATTGGCGGACGATCGAGGCGCCGCAGCAGCTCGCCGAAGCGGCGCTCGCGGCGCCGGCGGAGCAGCCGATGCTGGTCGATTGCCTCACTCTGTGGCTGAGCAATCGTCTGCTCGCCGACGCCGATTTGCACGCCGATCGCGAGGCGCTGCTCGCCGCGCTCGCCGAGCGCCGAGCGCCGACCGTGCTCGTCTCCTCCGAGGTCGGCCTCTCGATCGTGCCGGAGAATGCGCTGGCGCGGCGCTTTCGCGACGCCGCCGGCGCGTTGCATCAGGCGCTCGCCAGACAGGCGGGGCGCGTCTATCTCGTCGTCGCCGGCTATCCGCTCACGGTGAAGTGACGCGCGGTCACGCGCTCCGTCACTTTCTCCAGCATGGCCGGATCATCCATCGCGCGGGCGAGCAGCACGCCGCCCTCGAGCGCGGCGAGGATCGCCTCCGCCTCCGCCGCCTCCTCGCGCAGCGCGGCGCGCAGCCAGGAGAGCGTCTCGGCGAAGAAGCGCCGCGCCTCTGCGCCGACCTCGGAGGGCAGGCCGCCCACTTCCGCCGCCAACATGCCGAAGAGGCACATGCGTTTTCGTTCCGCCACGGTGCGGCGGAACATTTCGGCCAGCAGGCCGACCGCCTCCGCCGGCGCGCGGCTCACGGGATCGCCGAGCTCGGCGAGGCAGAGGTCGGCATAGCGCCGCGCCACCGCGGCGACCAGCGCCGGCTTGGTGGGGAAAAAATAATGGACGCTGGCGCTCTTCACGCCGACATCGGCGGCGATGTCGCGAAAGCTCACGCCATTGTAGCCATAGCGGCAGAGACGTTCCTCCGCGCTATCCAGAATTTTCGCCGCCGTCCCTACGCCGCGTCGCGCCGTCGTCATCCCGTTGCTGTCCCCTCGCGCCTCGAGGAAGCGCCATTGACAGGCCCTTCGTCAATGGCGCATTGTTCGACCTACCATCTGATAGGTAGGTGCGGATCGCAAGGAGGCAATACCATGTACGATATGGAGAATGTGAAGCGGCTGAAGAAGATCGGCGAAGCGGCGCCGGCGGCCTGGGAGGCGTTCAAGCAATTCGACGCCGCGGCGCTGGCCGAAGGCGCGATCCCGAAGAAATACAAGGAGCTGATCGCGCTCGCCGTGGCGATGACGACGCAATGCCCCTATTGCCTGGAAATCCACCGCAAGCAGGCGCTGGCCGCCGGCGCGACCGAGGCCGAGCTCGCCGAGACCGTCTTCATCGCCGCCGCCCTGCGCGCCGGCGCCGCCGTCACCCATGGAACCCATATCGCCGGGCTCGAGTGAGGCCTGCTACTGCGCCGCGAGCCGGTCGGAGGCGGCGAGCAGCTCCGCCAGAGTGAAATCCGTCCGGCCCGCGAAGCTCTGAAAAATCGCCTCTATGCGCGGCAGATCGGCGAGGCTCTCGACGTCGAGCCGCACCTCCGGACGGGCGACCTCCGGCGGGGCCTTGAGGCTCAGCGGGCGATAGATGCGGCCGTGCTCGCGCAAGAAGGCGGGGCCGCGGCGTCGCTGCTCCGGCTCGCCGCAGCGTTTCTCCGCCTCGGTCAGCGCCGCGGCGGTGAAGCCGTCGATCTCCATGCCGCGCGGATAGGCCGGCGCCAGCGTATTGCCGATCCAATCCAGCATTCCGTCGGTCATTTGCAGCAGATCGGCGACCTGGGTGACGAGCGCCGGATCGATCAGCGGATTGCGCGCGTCGAGCGAGATGCCGCCCTTTGCGCCGGCCGCCTGCATGGCCGCGATCTGGCGGCCGATGAGATCGTCGCGCGCTCCGGTCTGGCATTGCGTTCCGCGCGCGGCGCAGAAGTCGCGGATCGGCGCATCCACCGCCTCGTCGCTGGCGGTGACGACGACGCCGATGAGCTTTTCCGCATGGGCGAGACGATCGAGCAATCGGCCGAGCAGCGGCTCGCCGGCGATCGGCGCCAGCACGCCGGTCTCGCGGCCGTCCTGCAAGGTCGCGGCGGAAATAATGGCGAGGACGTTCATGGGACGCCGCCTTTCGTGAGCGGCCGCCCCCGGCGGCCTTCAGGGCGAGGCGAAGCAAGCGACACGCCAGTGAGCGATCCGTCGTGTCGGAAAAGACCGTCCGCGAGGCAGGGCCTCGCTGTGGCGAGGGCCTTCGCAAATCGAAAAGGCGCGCCAAAAATGCGAAAGTCCCGAGCGCGGCAGGCTGAGCAGAAGGAATACTCTCCTCAATATCCCACGGAATCGCATTTCCGAAGGGCCGCCGTCGCGGATGCGAGCGCTCGGGTCAATAGCCCCACGCGCCCTTGACCGAGTTACAACGAAAACACATGGGATCCAGATTGACGAGGTGGTTGATGCATGTCGCAGCGAATGCATCGTAATTTTTGGAAAAACAGATGCAGCTGAAAAATATTACGCCGAGATATGACAGGCTGCCGCCGGAAAAACCTTCTCTGCGATCTTTGAAGGGGCTCCGCTCCTCGATGAAGCGACCGGCCGGATGCCGCGCGTGCTGCTGAGTCAGTCCCACTGCTCGGAAAACTCTTCTCGCGGCTTGCCGTTCTCCGCCCGATTGGGGATGGCGATGGTCGATCGTCGCCGCCTCCAAAGTCATCACGACACTACATCGCCGGCATACCACCGTCGCCGCTTGAACCACCGGAAGGGCGCCGCCGTTTATCTCGTAGAAAATCGCGCGCTGACCGACGGCATGCATGCCCTGCCAGTCCGCATTGCTCTTGATCGCCCTATAGGTCGTCCTCGCCGTGCAGAGGCCTTCGGTCAATTGCCAAAAAGCGGCGATGTCGGACTGGCTGGCCGTCTCATAGATCTGGCCCTGATCATCGTACAGTGTGATCGAGGTGAGTTTGCCGCCGAAGGACGTGGTGTCGATATTCATGCCGCTCCGCTTTGTCGGAAAGAGGCCGTCGAGATCGTAAACCGAAGATGTTTTTCTGGCGTCTCTGATTGCGCTATTCACAGCGGCTTCGACACTCATATCATTTCCTCGGCGCAAGAATTTTCAGATCGAAACATGGCTCATAGTAGCCGCGTGGCGTCGGAACTCAATGTGTCTCGGAACCTCTCGCCACACGAATCGTGGGGAAGCGCTCGCCGTCGAAACGAGCGGCGGCCCAAAAAAGCGCGCTTCATTGGAAAATATTCTGTGAGCGCCCCATTCGCGGCGTCAGGACGCCGCGGTCGCAAGCCCTCCTACACCCCCGCCTTCCCCGCGCAGGCCAGCGCGAAGGCCCATTCCAGCGCCACTTCCTCCAGCCGCTCGAAGCGCCCCGAGGCGCCGGCGTGCCCCGCCTCCATATTGGTGCGCAGCAGAACGGGGCCGCCGCCGGTCATGCGCTCGCGCAGGCGCGCGACCCATTTCAGCGGCTCCCAATAGGTCACGCGCGGATCGGTGAGGCCGGCGAGCGCCAATATCGCCGGATAGCTCTGCGCCGCCACATTGTCATAGGGCGAATAAGACGCGAGCCGGTCATAGGCGGCGACGTCGGCGATCGGATTGCCCCATTCCTCCCATTCGGGCGGCGTCAGGGGCAGATCGTCGCGCAACATCGTGTTCAGCACATCGACGAAGGGAACGCCGGCGATGATTCCGGAAAAAAGCTCCGGCGCCAGATTGGCGACCGCGCCCATCAACATGCCGCCGGCGCTGGCGCCTTGCGCGATGATCTCGCCTTCTGTCGCATAGCCCGTCGCGACGAGATGGCGCGCTGCGGCGATGAAGTCGGAGAATGTATTGGGCTTGTGCTCGAGCTTGCCGTTCTCGTACCAGCTCCAGCCCTTGTCGGTTCCGCCGCGCGTATGGGCGAGCGCATAGACGAAGCCGCGATCGACCAGCGACAGCGCATGTGGATCGAAGCTCGCCGAGAGCGGATGCCCATAGGCGCCATAGCCGTAGAGAAGCGTCGGCGCCCCGGCGCCGGGCGTGAAATCGGCGCGATGCAGCAGCGTGACGGGAACCTCCGCGCCATCCGCGGCGCGCGCGAAGTGGCGGCGCGTCACATAGTTTTTCGGATCATGGCCCGAGGGGATGTCCTCGCGCTTCAGCAGCGTCCGGGCGCGCGTGCGCATGTCGTAATCATAGGTCTCCTCCGGCGTCGTCATGGAGGAATAGGCGAAGCGCAACGTGTCGGTGTCGAATTCGAGACCGGGCAGCAGATAGAGCGCGTAAGCCTCCTCGTCGAAGGCGATGGCGTGCTCCTCGCCGCCCTCGAGCGCGCGAATGAGAATGCGCGGCAGGCCGTTGGCGCGCTCCACCCAGACGAGATGACGCGCATAGACCGTGCCCATGACGATGAGCCGTCCCGCCACATGCGGAACCACGGCGCGCCAGTCGGCGCGCGAATTCGTGGTCAGCGGCGCGCGAAATATCGCGAAATCCTCGGCGCCGTCGGCGTTGGAGCGGATGTAGAGATTTTCTCCATGCGGCTCGACGTCGTAGCGCAATTTCGGCTCGCGTTTCGCCACGAGGCGGGGCTTTACGTTTTTGTCGCGCAGGTCGACGAGATGGCATTCGCTGGCGTCGTGGCCGCGAATGGAGACGATGGCGAAGCGGCCGCAACGGCTGCGATCGAGCGAGACGAACCAGGCCGGATCGGGCTCCTCGACGATGAGCGCGTCGGTCGCGGGATCGGCGCCGATGTCGTGGCGGAAGACCTGCGCGGTGCGGTGATTGTCGTCGACGCGAACGTAATAGACGCTTTTCGAATCCGCGCTCCACACGAGCGAGCCGTCCGTGTGTGGGACGACATCCGGCCGGTCCTCGCCGTCGGCGAGGGCGCGCGTGCGGATCGAATAATATTCCGAGCCCTTGTCGTCGACGCTCCAGGCGAGCTGGAGGTGGTCGGGCGAATGGTCGATCTCGCCGATGTCGAAGAAATGCTCCTCGCCGGCCTCCTCGTCGCCGTCGAAGAGAATGGTCTCCTCGCCGCCGGCGCGCTTCGTGCGGCAATAGAGCGCATGCTCGCCGCCCTCGCGATAGCGCTCGAAATAGGCGTAGGCGCCATCCGGCCACGGCGGCTCGCTGTCGTCCTCCTTCATGCGGCCGCGCAGCTCCGCCTGGAGCGATTTGCGGAGCGTCGAAAGCGGGGCGAGGAGCGTCTCGCAATAGGCGTTCTCGGCCTTCAGCAGAGCGTTTATGTCGGCCGGCAGCGTCGCCGGGTCGCTCAGCACATCGCGCCAATTCTCGGCCGCGACCCAGCCATAGGGGTCGTCGAGAACGCGGCCGTGGATCACGCGCCGGGTCGGCCGTTTCTCGGCGACGGGCGGGGTCGCGCCCTCGAGGGCGAAGGCGGTCTTGCGGTCGGCGTCGGCCATGAGAGCTCCTACTCTGCTCGCTGCGAGCCCGAAGGCTCGCGGTCCATTGCACGCCCCGGACCGCGAGCCTTCGGACTCGCTAACGCCCCGGGAGCCGGTGGACAGAATTGAGGCGCGTCGATGTCTCGACTTCCTGCGCCGTGGCTGATAGGCATAGCGCGCGACGCGGCTCCCGGCGAGGGGCCGCGCCGCTCTTGCCTTCGCCTGCGGCGTCAGTCCGCGAGCGGACAAAAAGGGCGCGGGCGCAAACCTGCGCGCGGGTGGAAACATCGGTTGGGGCAATGAGCAACGCGACGCTCGACGGCAAATCCATTTCTTCTGAAGACGCCTACCAGTTAGCGGCGAAGATACTGCAAGCGGCGCGCTTTCCGCTGGTCGCCGGGCTCGGCGCCGATGTCGCCGGGGCGCAGGCGGCGATCCTGCTCGCCGAGCGGCTGCGCGGCGCCTTCGACCATCTCGCCTCGCGCGATTCGCTGGCCGACCTCGAGGTCGTCCGCTCCGCGGGCGTTTTCGTGACGACGCCCAATGAGGCTCGCGTGCGCGCCGATGTCGTGCTGCTGGTCGGCCCGGGGCTTCCGACCTATTGGCCGGGGATTTTCGACCGCCTCGCGCTGGACAAGGACACGGTCCACGGCGGCGAGACCAAGCGCCGCGTGATCTGGATCGGCCCCAAGCGGGGCGAGGCCAAGGTCGAGGGTCTCGAGATCGAGACGATCCCCGCGACCGAGGCGGAGCTTCCCGGCATGCTGGCGGCGCTGCGCGCGCGCGTCGGCGGGCGGCCCGTCGCGCTCTCGGCCGCTGCGGCCAAAAAGCTCGACGCCCATGCCCAGACGCTGAAAGCGGCGCGATTCGGCGTCGCCGTCTGGGCCGCCGCGGGGCTCGATGCGCTGATCGTGGAAATGCTGCAGGGCATGATCGGCGAGCTCAATGCGACGACGCGCTTCACCGGCGTGCCGATCGGCGGCCGTTCCGGCGCGACCGGCGTGCTGCAGGCCTCCGCCTGGATGACCGGCTTTCCGCCGCGCACCGGCTTCGGCCGCGGCTATCCCGAGCATGATGTCTGGCGCTTCGAGGCGAGCCGCCTCGTCGACAGCGGCGAGGCCGACGCCGCTCTGTGGATTTCCGCCTATGACGGCGAGACGCCGCCGTGGGAGAGCGCCGATATTCCGCTGGTGACGCTGGGGCCGGCCGGCGCGGCGACGAAGCGCGGGCTCTATATCGCCGTCGGCAAGCCGGGCGAGAGCTACGACGCGGTGGAATTCGCGCAGGAGACGAGCTCTCTGGTGTTGCGGCGGGCCACGGCGCCGACCGAGCTGCCCACGGTCGCGCAGGCGATCGAGGCCATCAACGCCCGGTTTTCGGAGGATTTGCCGTGCTGACCCGCCTTCACGGCGGCCACGTCGTCGATCCCGTCAATGGCGTCGACCAGATCGGCGACCTCTATCTCGAGGATGGGCGCATCGTCGCGCCGCCGGAAGGCCGCTCGCCGGACGCCGACTATGACGTCTCCGGCCATGTGGTGATGGCCGGGGCGATCGACATCCATTCCCATATCGCCGGCGGCAATGTGAATTCGGCGCGGCTGCTGCTGCCCGAGATGCATCGCTCGATCCGCGCGCGCCTCGACGGAACGCCGCTCTCCACGGCCAAATGGTCGACCTTCGAGACCGGCCGCCTCTATGCGCAAATGGGCTTCACCACAGTGGTCGAGCCCGCCGTCGCGCCGCATCATGCGCTGCATGCGCATATGGAGCTCGGCGACGTTCCGATCATCGACAAGGGCGCGCTGACGGTTCTCGGCAATGATGATTTCCTGCTGCGCGCGCTGCGCGCCGGGGAGAGCGAGACCGCGATCGCCGATTATGTCGCGCAGACCGTCGAGGCGACGGGCACGCTCGGGCTCAAATGCATCAATCCGGGCGGGGCGGAGGCGTTCAAGCAGAATATGCGCTCCTTCGGCCTCGACGAGATCGTGCCCTTCTACGGCGTGACGTCGCGGCAGATTTTCCAGTCCTTGCAGCGGGCGACGGGCCGCGTCGGCATTCCGCATCCGCTGCATCTGCACATGAATAATCTCGGCGTCGCCGGCAATATCGAGACGGCGCTGGAGACGATCGACGCGGCCGACGGCCTGCCGATGCATCTCGCCCATGTGCAATTCTACGCCTATGGGCTCGAGGGCAAGAACGCCTTCTCCTCGGCCGGCGCGCGGCTGGCGGCCAAGATCAACGCCAATAAGAACATCAGCGTCGACGTCGGCCAGGTGATGTTCGGCGACACGGTGACGATCTCCTCCGACGTGCTGCGCCAGTTCAACAGCCTCTCGGGCGCGATCCCGAAGAAGGGCGTCATCTTCGACGGCGACGCCAATGGCGGCGGCGTCGTGCCCTACGCCTATCGCATCTCCAACTATTACAACGCCATCCAATGGGCGGCCGGGCTCGAATTGTTCCTGCTGATCGAAGATCCGATGCAGGTCTTCTTCACCACCGACCATCCCAATGGCGGGCCCTTCACCACCTATCCGGATCTGTTCGCGCTGCTGATGAGCGCGGAGCTGCGCGCCCAATGGATGGAGCGCCTGCCCGCCGACGTTCTGGAGATGACCACGCTCCCGTCGATCAAGCGCGAATATTCGCTCTATGAGATCGCGACGATGAGCCGGGCCGGCCCGGCGCGTCTCTATGGTTTCGAGGATCGCGGCCGGCTCGACGACGGCGCCATCGCCGACGTCGCCGTCTATAAGCAGCAGACGGACAAGGCCGGCATGTTCCGCAACGCCGCGCTGGTGTTCAAGGATGGCGAGCTCGTGGTGCGCGACGGCGCCGTGACGCGCTACACCAAGGGCAAGACGCTGCGCATTCGCCCCGGCTATGATCGCGCGATCGAGAAGCGTCTCGACGCCTATTACGACGAGCTCTACGGCCTGCCGCGCTCGGCGTTCGACGTCCCCGAGGCGGCGCTCGCCGGCAAAAGCGTCTTCGCGGAGGTCGCATGCCGCAATTGATCTGCCCAATGGAGGACGCGTCATGCTGACCCGTCTCTACGGCGGCCATGTCGTCGATCCGGTCAATGGCGTCGACGCCGTCGGCGACGTCTATTTCGAGGACGGCCGCATCGTCGCGCCGCCCGAAGGGCGCTCGCCGGACGTCGAGCACGACGTCACCGGCCATATCGTCATGGCCGGCGCGATCGACATTCACTCCCATATCGCCGGCGGCGGCGTGAACACCGCCCGTCTGCTGCTGCCGGAGGCGCATCGCGCGCATCGGCCGCGGCCGGCCGACACGCCGCTCTCGACCGCCGGCTGGTCGACCTTCGAGACCGGCCGCCTCTATGCGCAAATGGGCTACACGACCGTCATCGAGCCGGCCGTCTCGCCGCATCATGCGCTGCACGCCCATCTCGAGCTCGCCGATATTCCGATCATCGACAAGGGTTTCTTGACGGTGCTCGGCAATGAGGATTTTCTCCTCTCGGCCTTCCGCGACGGGGCCAGCCAGGACACGGTCGTCGATTACATCGGCGCGACGCTGGAGGCGACGCGGGCGATCGGCGTCAAATGCGTGAACGCCGGCGGCGTCGACGCCTTCAAGCAGAATGTCCGTCATTTCTCGCTCGACGACGAGGTGCCGGAATATGGCCTCTCCTCGCGGGAGATTTTCCAGACCTTGCAGCGGGCGGTGAACGCCACCAAGATTCGCCATCCGCTGCATCTGCACATGAATAATCTCGGCCTGCCCGGCAATGTCGAGACGGCGCTGGCGACGATCGGGGCCTCGCAAGGGCTGCCGCTGCATCTCGCCCATGTGCAATTCTACGCCTATGGGACCGAGGGCAAGAACGGCTTCTCCTCGGCGGCGGCGCGATTCGCCGAGGCGATCAACGCCAATAAGAATGTCACCGTCGATGTCGGCCAGGTGATGTTCGCCGACATCGTGACGATCTCGTCGGATGTGATGAAGCAGTTCAACAGCCTGCCCGGCGGGCGGCCGAAGAAGGGCGTCATCTTCGACGGCGATTCGAACGGCCTCGGCGTCGTGCCCTATTCGTATCGCATCTCGGATTTCTTCAATGCGGTGCAATGGGCGGCGGGGCTCGAGCTGTTCCTGCTGTGCAATGATCCGATGCAGGTGTTCTTCACCACCGATCATCCCAATGGCGCGCCCTTCACCACCTATCCCGAGGTGTTCGCGCTATTGATGAGCGCCGACAAGCGCGCGCAATATCTCTCGCGCCTGCCGGCCGATGTGGTGGAGCTCACCAATCTGCCGGCGTTGAAGCGCGAATATTCCTTCTATGAGATCGCGACCATGACCCGCGCCGCGCCGCGCAAGCTCTATGGCTTCGAGGATCGCGGACAATTGGGGCCGGGCTCGGTCGCCGATGTCGCGATCTATAAGCCGCAGCCCGACAAAGCGGCGATGTTCCGTAGCGCCGCCTATGTTTTCAAGGATGGCAATCTCGTCGTGCGCGACGGCAAAGTCTCGCATTACACCAAGGGAAGGACGCTGCGCGTGCGGCCCGAATACGATCGCAAGATCAACAGTCGCCTCGACAAATATTACGACGGCCTCTATGGCCTGCCGCGCTCCATGTTCGAGGTGCAGGATGCGGCGCTCCCCAAAGCGGACGCCTTCGCGGAGGTCCCATGCCGCAGCTGATCCGCAAGGGTATCCGCATCGACGAGAGCTTCGCCGAGGCGTTTCCGATGACCGGCTCCGGCGTGGTCGTCACCGCGCCGACGCGCAAATGGGCCATGCAGGCCGCGACCACCATGACCGGCTACGCCACATCGGTCATCGGCTGCGACTGCGAGGCCGGCATCGATTGCGAATTGTCGCCGCGCGAGACGCCGGACGGACGTCCGGGCGTGCGCGTGCTGCTCTTCGGCTTCTCGCCCAAGAGCGTCGAGAAGGCGCTGGTCAATCGCATCGGCCAATGCGTGCTGACCTGTCCCGGCAGCGCGGTCTTCTCCGCCTTCGACGGCGAGGCGAAGATCAAGGTCGGCGACTCCATGCGCCAATTCGGCGACAAATGGCAGACTTCCAAGGCCATCGACGGGCGGCGCTATTGGCGCGTGCCGGTGATGGACGGCGAGTTTCTGGTGGAATCGTCGGTCGGCCTCACCAAGAAATCGGTCGGCGGCGGCAATCTCCTCAT
Organism: Methylosinus sp.; assembly: GCF_036560965.1. Classification (NCBI taxonomy): domain Bacteria; kingdom Pseudomonadati; phylum Pseudomonadota; class Alphaproteobacteria; order Hyphomicrobiales; family Methylocystaceae; genus Methylosinus; species Methylosinus sp. The sequence continues at coordinate 69,553 of NZ_DATBQF010000019.1, forward strand.
CATGGGCGAGGATTGGGCCAAGACGATGCGCGCCACCGAGGCCGCCGTGGACGCCGTCCATGCGACGCCCGACGCCATCGCGCCCTTTCCGGGCGGCGTGGTGCGCTCCGGCTCCAAGGTCGGCTCGAAATACAAGGGCATGGGCGCTTCGACCAATGACGCCTATTGCCCGACGCTGCGCGGCGCCACCGATAGCGCGCTCGACGCCGACATCGGCTGCGTGCTGGAGATCGTCATCGACGGCCTCACCAGCGACGCGGTCTCGGCGGCGATGCGCGCCGGCATCAAGGCGATCGTCGCGCTCGGCCCCAAGAATGGCGCAAAACGCGTCGGCGCCGGCAATTACGGCGGCAAGCTCGGCCCCTTCCACTATCATTTGAAGGATCTCGTGTAAGTGAAGCCGCTTCTCTTCACGCTGAAAGCCGAGCCCGACCAGCGGCTCGACCTCTCGCCCCTGACGCCCGATCGGCTCGTCGGCCGCTCGGCCAAGGAGATCGAGGCGATCGCCATCGGCACGACGCGCCTTCCGGTGAAGGTCGGCGACGTGTTCAAAGTGAAGCTCGGCGAGGCGACCTCGGTTCGCTTCGACGGCGGCTCCGATCGTTTCGACCTGCTCGGCGCCAAGCTGCTGCCGGGCTTCGAAATCCATGTCGAGGGCGATGTCGGCGCGCAGCTCGGCCGCGCCGCCAAGGGCGGGACGATCACGGTCGCCGGCGACGCCGGCCCCTACGCCGCCTCGCAATCGGCTGGCGCGAATATCGATATTTACGGCGATGCGGGCGACTTTTTGGGCGCGCCGCTGGCGGGCGAGATTCCCGGCATGTCGGGCGGTCGCGTCATCGTGCGCGGCAGCGTCGGCGCGCGGGCGGGCGACCGGCTGCGCCGCGGCATCATCATCGTCGAGGGCGACGCCGGCGAGGATTTGGGCTCCAGGGCCATCGCCGGCACGATCATCGTGCTGGGAACGGCGGCGGGCGAGCGCATCGGCTATCTCAACAAGCGCGCTACAATCGTGCTCTCCGAGCAGCGCGAGCTCGGCCCGACCTATGTCGATTGCGGCGCGCATAATCTCGGCTTCGCCAAGCTGTTCGCCAAATCTCTGGCGCCCGAGAGCCGCGGCGCCGCTCGGCTGCTGTCCAGCCGGTTGCAGCGCTTCGCGGGCGACACGGCTGTGTTCGGCAAGGGCGAGGTGCTGCTGCCGGCTTAAAGCGCGCGAGGGTGCTCAGAGGCCGGAGATTTGATCAAGGCGAGCAGCGCGGCGCTCACGCGCAACTCGTCTGCGGCGACGCTCATCATTTCGAAGAAAGATTCGTCGAACCCATCGACCTCGCCCTTCGACGCGAGCGTGATCTGGCGACCGGCTATTCTATGAACGAGTTCGTTGAAGCGCCGCAGCCGCGCCGGATCGGCGATCTCCTCTGAGCCGACGACATAGGTGTCACGGGCGAAAATTGTACAAAGATAAATCGCCTGGCCGTACCAAGCGATGCGCTGCTCCGGGGTCAGCCCGGTGAAGACGTCGAACCGCGCGCGCCATTCAGGTGACATGTGCCTCCTCCTCTGGCTATCGTTAGGCCCCAGAACCCGACCGCGCTACGGGAAATTTGCCCGAGTCCCGGCTTGGAAAGGCACAAGATCGGCGGTCGTTTCCTCGCGCTTTCCGACCGTTACGGTTCTGACGGGAAGATTTGACATCACCCTGTCTCAAATTGCCGAATTGCGCGGGGAGGGGCTTCATGCTACTCAATCGCCCAGCTCAAACCTGCCAGCTCATGCGGCCAAGCGCGATAGCAGCGAGAAGCGGGATGAGACACTCGCCTCGAAAGGGCGATTTCTTCTAACGGAGGAGATGAACATGGCCTGGACCGCCCCGGTGATCGTCGAAGTCTGCGTCGGCATGGAAATCACCAGCTACGAATCCGCCGAAATCTGACTTCAGATTTCGTGCGCGCCGCTTCCCTCGAGAGGCGGCCGAACTCTGCGAGCCGGTAAGAAGGCCGCTGTCCTCGATGAGGCGGCCTTCTTACCGGCTCGTTGCTTTTTGGGCCCGTCTCCCGTGCATCTCGCGCGCCTCGGCGCCCCGGAAACACCGCGTCGCTTCGCGCATCGCGATGACGGCGTCGCGATGACGGCCGCCATTCTCCTGGGCTTCGACTCGGGCTCCTGCGCCCTCTCGTATGATCTTGATCGTCGCGGCAGAGCCGCGCTACGCTGACCGGCGAGGGACGGCGAACGAATTCATTGGAAAGACGAGATCGGCCCGCGGCGGGCGCCGACCTCGTCGAGGAGGCCATAGATGAACACGATCATCCGCAATATCGTCGGACCGCAGGGGACGTCCGTCCGCTCTGCGGCCTATCGCACGGTCTGGCGCTGGCATTTCTACGCTGGGCTCTTCTGCCTGCCTTTCGTGCTCGTGCTGTCGCTCAGCGGCGCGGTCTATCTCTTCAAGCCGCAGCTCGACGCCTGGCTCGACCGGCCCTATGACCATTTGGCGCTGGCGGGCGCGCCGCAATCGCTCGACGCGCAGGTCGCGGCCGCGCAGGCGGCGCTGCCCGACGCACGGCTGACGAGTCTCGAGCTGCGCGCCGATCCCGCCGACGCCGCGCGCGTGGCCTTCATGACCGGCCGCCGCGACGCCGATGATTTCGTGATCCAGCGCGTGCTGGTGCGGCCGGACACGCTCGAAATCCTCGCCATCCAGGACGACAAATATCGCCCCTCGCAGCTCGCCGGGGGCATTCACGGCACTCTGCTGCTGGGGACGCCCGGCCATGTGCTGCTGGAGCTGGTCGGCGCCTGGGCGATCGTCATGATCGTCAGCGGCCTCTATCTCTGGTGGCCGCGCGACGCCAAGGGCCTCGCCGGCGTCGCCTATCCGCGCCTTTCCGAGGGAGGGCGGATGTTCTGGCGCGATCTCCATGCCGTGACCGGCCTGTGGGTGTCGTTTTTCGCGCTGTTCCTATTGATCACGGCGCTGCCCTGGACGCTGGTCTGGGGCGAGAGCTTCCGTTTTGCGCGCAATATCGGCGAGAAAGTCCTCGTCCATTCGGATTGGACCACCGGGCCCGCCGACGAGCGCGAGCAGCGCAAGGCGCAGTTCCAGCAGGCGGCGCCGGCCGCGAGCGAGCACGCCGAGCACCAGCATCATATGACCGCCGCCGCGGCGCCGACACACGCCGGTTTCGATCGCATCGCGCCGATCGCGGCCGGGCTCGGCCTCGCCGAGCCGGTGTTGATCGCGCCGCCGGGATCGGCGAGCCCGAACTGGAACGTCCAGTCGAAGACCCAGAATCGTCCGCTGCGCCGATCGATCGATTTCGATCCCGAGAGCCTTCGGCAGGTCGGCGAGACCGGCTTCGCCACCTCCCCTCTGGTCGAGCGAATCGTCGGCGTCGGCGTCGCCGCGCATGAGGGGCAGCTGTTCGGCTGGCCCAACCAGCTGCTCGGCCTGCTGAGCGTGATCGGCTATTTGCTGCTCGTCGTGTCCTCCGTGGCGCTGTGGTGGCGACGACGCCCGCGCGGCGCGCTGGGCGCGCCGCCGGCCTTTGCGCCCGAGCCGCGCCTCGCGCCTTTTGTCGTCGGGCTCGTCGTCGCCCTCGGCCTGTTGCTGCCGACGCTCGGCCTATCTCTGCTGGCCGTGCTGGCGGCGGAGCAGATCATCCGCCGCGCGTCGCCGGGAGCGAGCCGCTGGCTCGGACTGCGGCCGATCGAGGAGCGCGCGGCGGCTCGCCAATCCTAGCGGCGGGGTATGATTTTGCGTCGCGCGCGGCTTGCTCGGTCTCACAAATCGATACAGGATGCGCGCGCCGGAGCGAGAGCTCCAGCTTCCCGATAGTCGAGAAACGGCGGACCATCATGACGTCTTTCGGAAAATCTGTATTGCTGACAGGGCTCGCGGCGGCGGGACTGACAGTCGCCGCGGCCGCGTTCGCCGCTGGCCCCGACACGCTCCTCGTCGACGCCAGGCGCGTCTTCGCGCCGCTGCCGGCCGCGCCGAGCGCCGCGACGGATCAGGCTGTGCTCGGCCGGCGGCTGTTCTTCGAGACCCGCGTCTCCGCCGACGGCAATGTGAGCTGCTCGCATTGTCATCTGCCCGAGAAGCAGGGCGCCGACGGCCTGCCGAAATCCTTCGGCGTGTTCGGCAAGATCAACCCCCGCAACGCGCCGACGATCTTCAACGCCGCGCTGCAGTTCAAGGCCCATTGGCGCGGCGATCGCGAGACGATCGAGGAGCAGGCGGAGAAATCGCCGACCGGCGCGGTGAGCTTCGGCGCTCCGGATTTCGCGACCGTCGTCGCCGAGCTGAAATCCATCCCCGGCTACCCGGAGGCCTTCGCCAAGGCCTTCCCCGGCGAGGCGGACCCGGTGACGCAGAAAAACTGGGGCAAGGCGCTCGGCGCCTTTGAGCGCACGCTGCCGCAGCCGACGCGCTTCGACGCCTTTCTCGCGGGCGACGCCAAGGCGCTGACGCCGGCCGAGCAGGCGGGCCTGCGCAAATTCATCGAGGTCGGCTGCGCCGGCTGTCACGACGGCGTCGGCGTCGGCGGAACCTCATTCGCCAAATTCGGCGTCGTCGAGGATTATTGGAAAGAGACCGGCTCCAAGGACCCGGACAAGGGCCGCGCCGATGTGACGAAGAATGACGCGGATCTCTATGTGTTCAAGGTTCCGAGCCTGCGCAATGTCGCCAAGACCGGGCCCTATTTCCACGACGGCTCGGTGGCCGATCTGCCGAAGGCCGTGCGAGTGATGGGCAAGGTCCAATTGGGCCTCGATCTCTCCGACAAGGATGTGGAGGCGATCACCGCCTTTTTGGGCGCGCTGACGCAGCCCGTGCCGGCCAATTATTCCGCGCTCACGCCTTTCCCCGATGCGGCGGCGAAAAAATAGGTCGCTGAAACTCCAGCCTCGGAAAAGCGGCGGCCCCGGATCGTGGGGCCGCCGTTTTCGTCTCAGCCTTCTTCGTCCGTGTCTATGTCGCCGTCGATGAGGCCGGCGACGTCGTCGTCTTCCTCTTCCTCATTCTCGAGGAAGGTGTCGTCCTCCTCGGCCGCGTCGTCGATTTCGACATCCTCGTCCACATCGATCGCTTCGGCCTTGGACTCGCTGGCTTCGACCTCTTCCAGGGAGACGATTTCGGCGTCCTTCTCGCCTTCTGCCGGCTCGTCCGGATCGGCGTGGCGCGCGGCGATTCGCGACGTCACGATATGGAAGATCGCTCCGCATTTCGGGCAGACGACCGGATCCTTGTTCAGATCGAAGAATTTGACGCCACAAGACTGACATTGGCGCTTGGCGCCGAGTTCGGTTTTGGCCACGGTCCTTGCATCCTCGAGATAGAGCGGCGTGGGACCGCCCGTGGGAGACTTTGGTCGGGCGCTCGGTTAGTTTGCCCTTGCCCGGCTGTCAAATGAGAAATGGAAAGCGAGCCTGTCAAGCCGATCGGACGGAAAAGCCCTGGTTTGCACGGCGAATCGCCGAAAACCGCGTGTTTTGGTCCGCGCGGTCCGCGCGAGGGCCATTGCCAAGCGCGGCGCGACTTGGCATATCTCTCGCCGCCGCGGGTGTAGCTCAATGGTAGAGCAGCAGCCTTCCAAGCTGAATACGAGGGTTCGATTCCCTTCACCCGCTCCAACTCGCCCGCTTCGGCGGAACATTTTCCGGCGGCGATAGCTTCAACGAGAGAATTGGATTTGCCGGCCGGGCGCGTGGCGTGGCCCCTGGCCTTCATGCTCTTTCGAGTCTGCGCGCCTTCGCCGCGGTCGGGACATCGCCGGCGTCGCCTCGTCTCGAGCGCGCTCCGCGCCGTTTCACGGATCGTTCCAGTCCGGCGCAAGCTCTCGGTCCTAACCCACAGATATCCGAAGCCTCCGCCGCGTCGTGAATGCGGCGCGCGCAAATCCGGGTGTCGCTTGACAGGGCAAATCGCTCCTACCGCGCGTGACTCGACGTCCTTTCGGCCGCAGCGGCCCGCCGAAATCTCCGCCGACGCCGCAGAGCTCGGCTCGCTGCTGGCGACAGGCGGCGACGAGCGGATCGCGCTCGATCGCATTTCACGGCGCAATCGCTATGGCGTCTCGCCGGAGCCGACGATCGACGAAATCTATTTCTCCTCCTCCACGGCGTCGTCGACCTCGTCGAAAGGCTTCGACGCCGCGCTCGACGCCCGGCGCAGGCTCGCGAACGGCGCCGACGCCGCCGACTGGTTCGAGACGCTGCGCGCCCGCATCCGCCGCGCCTATGGAACGCCCGACTGCGAGACCGTTCTCGCGCCCTCCGGCACGGAAACCGAATATCTCGCGCTCGCTCTCGCGCTGGACGCTGTTCCCGGCCCTTTGACGAATCTCGTCGTCGCGCCGGAGGAGACCGGCCGCGGCGTGCTGCTCGCCGCCCACGGCGCGCATTTCCTGCCGACCGCGCCTTTTCGCCGCGCGGCCGCGCCCGGAGGGCGTCTGCCGGGGCTGGAGACCGCCGACATAGAAGTCGAGCATGTCGAGATACGCGACGCCTCGGGACGCTTGCGGCTCCCGCAAAGCGTGGACGACGACGCCTTGCGCGCCGCCACCGCGGCGCTGGCGAAGGGCCGTAGCGTTCTGATCCATCATCTCGCCGTTTCGAAAACCGGCCAGAGCGGCCTCGATCTCGCGGCGATCGAGCGTATTCGCGCTCTCGCGCCGGAGCGCGTCACGGTCATCGCCGATTGCTGCCAGCTGCGCTCGACGCCGCGGCAGGTCCGCGCTCTGCTCGATCGCGGCTTTCTCGTCGCGGTCACCGGATCGAAATTCGCCGGCGGCCCGCCCTTTTGCGGCGCGCTGCTGATACCGGTCCGCTTCACTGCGCGGCTTCGTGGCGCGAGCGTTCCGCGAGGCCTGTGGGCGCACAGCTCTCCTTTCGATTGGCCGGCGTCCTTGCGCGAGCGGCTCGGACTTCATTCGGAGGCCGACGCCAATTTCGGTCTCGGCTTGCGTTGGAGCGCGGCGCTCGTCGAGATCGAGCGTTTTCTCGCCGTACCGTCCGAGATCGCGCAGCAGGCGCAAGCGCGCTTCAAGGCGGAGGCGCTGGCCCTCGTCGGCGCCTGTCCGAGCCTCGCCGCCATTGTGGATGGAGGCGCGCGGGAGGATTTCGCCGATACGATCGTCCCGATCAAAGCGCGCGGCGTCGGCGGCGCTTTTCTCGACGATGCGGAGCTGCTGCGGATCAAGAACGCTCTGCTCGCGCCCTTGCCCGACGGTCCCGCCGCCTTGCAGCGCGCGATGCATGTGGGCCAGCCCGTGACCATCGGCAGAAGCTCGGCGCTGCGCGTATGCATGAGCGCGCCGATGATCTCCGATTTTGCGGACCGTCTCCACGGCGGCGAGACATTCGACGCGGCCTTCGCGCCGATCATCGGCGATCTCGGGCTCTTGTTCGAGAAGCTCCGTCAGATCATGGCGCGGCAATGGCGCGGCGACGCATGAGCGCGAGCCTCGACGTCGCCGCATCCGCGCAAGACGGCGTCCTTCTGGGCGTGGCGACCTTGTCTCGCGCCTATATGACCCACGGCGAATTGCCCGAAATCTACGACGTGTTGACCGCGCGGCTGGAACGGGATCCGAATGACGCCTGCGCTATGCTGGACCTCGCGACGATCGCGCATTTGCTCGGCGACGCCGAAGCGCATGTGCGGCTGCAACAGGACGCGCTCTCGCGCCGCCGCATCTTCTCGCTCCCCGTGGCGCAGCGCGATGATCGCGTGCGGCTGCTCGCCATCGTCACAGCCGGCGACTTCATGTCGAACACGCCGCTGGAGTTTCTGGTCGAGGACGGCGCGATCATGCTGCGCATCCTCTATGTCGCGCCGGGCGAAGCGTTTCCCGATTCGTTGCCGGACCATGATGTCGCCTTCGTCGCGATCGCCGAGGGCGATCGCAATCGTGCGGTTCTGGAGCAGATCGAGACGGCGGTCGCGACCTGGCCGCGGCCCGTGCTCAATCTCCCGGGCGCGATTGCGCGGCTGACCCGCGATGGCGCTTTTCGTCTGCTGAAGGATGCGCCGGGGCTCGTCTACCCGGTCAACGCGGCCGTCACACGCGACGCCCTGGAGGCCGTCGTTCGCGGCGCGACGGCGATCGAGACCTTGCTCGACGGCGCTTCCTATCCGGTTCTCCTGCGTCCACGCGGCACGCATGCGGGCGAAGGCCTCGCCAAGATCGACGACGCCGAGGCGCTCGCCGCGTTTCTCTCGAGCCAGGCCGTCGATGAATTCTATTTGGCGCAATTCGTCGACTATCGCAGCCCCGACGGGCTGTTCCGCAAATTTCGCCTATTGTTCATCGGCGATGCGCCCTATGCGGCGCATCTGGCGATTTCCGGCGATTGGATGATCCATTACCTCAACGCGCAAATGCATGAGGCGCGTCACCGGGCCGAGGAGGCGCTCTTCTTCGAGCGCTTCGACGATGATTTCGCTGCTCGCCACCGCGCCGCGCTCACGGAAGTCGCGCGCCGCATGCAGCTCGACTATTTCGCCATCGATTGCGGCGAAACGCCCGACGGGCGTCTGCTGCTCTTCGAGGTCGGCACGGCGATGATCGTGCATTCGCTCGATTCGGTCGAAACGTTTCCCTATAAGCAGCCGCAGATGCGCAAAGTGTTCGACCGCTTCGCGGCCTTTGTCCGCGAAGCGCGCGATAGAGCGCTCGCGCAGCCTGCGGCCGAATAGCCGCTTCCCACGGCCCCGCTTCGCCCGCAGCATTTCGAGCGGAAGCGGACGCCGTCTCTGTGTCGCAAGCGCGTCGAAACAAAAGACTCTGGTTCAGCGAGTCTTCTGCGGCGTGCGCATGGCCGCCAGCAGCGCCTCGCCCAGCGCGCCCGCGCCCTTCGGCTGCTCCGGCTGACGCTGCTGCTGGCGCGGCGCCGGCCCCGCGTCGCGGCGCTGGCCACCCGCGGGCGCCTGCCGCTGATCCGGCGTGTCGTCGAGCCGCATGGTGAGCGCGATGCGCTTGCGCGGCGCGTCGATCTCCAGCACCTTCACCTTGACGATATCGCCGGGCTTGGCCACCTGGCGCGGGTCCTTCACGAAGGTCTTGGACATGGCCGAGATATGCACCAGCCCGTCCTGATGCACGCCGATGTCCACAAAGGCGCCGAAGGCCGCGACATTGGTGACGACGCCCTCGAGAATCATGCCGGGCTGCAGATCGGAAATCTTCTCCACGCCCTCCTGGAAGGTGGCCGTCTTGAAGGCGGGACGCGGATCGCGGCCGGGCTTCTCGAGCTCGGCGAAAATATCGGTGACGGTCGGCAGGCCGAAGGTCTCGTCGACGAATTGCGCCGGCCGCAGCTTGCGCAGCTCGGTCGCATTGCCGATGAGCTGCTTGATGTCGGTCTTGGCGGCGGCGATGATGCGCCGCACCACCGGATAGGCCTCCGGATGCACGCCCGAGCGGTCGAGCGGATCGTCGCCGTCGACGATGCGCAGAAAGCCCGCGCTCTGCTCGAAGGCCTTGGGGCCGAGGCGCGGCACTTTCTTCAGCGAATCGCGCGTGCGGAACGGACCATTGGCGTCGCGATGCGCGACGATGTTGGAGGCGAGCAATTCGCCGACGCCCGACACGCGCGCCAGCAGCGGCGCGGAGGCGGTGTTGACGTCGACGCCGACGGCGTTGACGCAATCCTCGACGACGGCGTCGAGCGAATGGGAGAGCTTCACCTCCGAGAGGTCGTGCTGATATTGGCCGACGCCGATCGCTTTCGGCTCGATCTTCACCAGCTCGGCGAGCGGGTCCTGCAAGCGGCGCGCGATGGAGGCGGCGCCGCGCAGCGTCACGTCGAGATCGGGCAATTCGCGCGAGGCGTATTCGGACGCCGAATAAACCGACGCGCCGGCTTCCGACACGACGATCTTGGTGAGCTTCAGCTCCGGGAATTTCGACATTAATTCGCCGGCGAGCTTATCGGTCTCGCGCGACGCCGTGCCATTGCCGATGGCGATCAGCTCGATCGCGTGGTCGCGCGCCAGCTTGGCGAGGATGGAGAGCGATTCGTCCCAGCGGCGCTGCGGCTCATGCGGATAAATGGCCGTCGTCGCGACGATCTTGCCGGTCTTGTCGATGACCGCGACCTTGACGCCGGTGCGAAAGCCCGGATCGAGTCCGAGCGTCGCGCGCGCGCCGGCGGGCGCGGCGAGCAGAAGATCGCGCAAATTCGCCGCGAAGACGCGAATCGCCTCATCCTCCGCGAGGCGCCAGAGCCGCGTGCGCAGATCGACGGAGAGATGCAATTCGATCTTGGTGCGCCAGGCCCAGCGCACAGTGTCCAAGAGCCAGCGGTCGCCGGGGAGGCCGCGCGCGGCGATGGAAAAACGCTGCGCGATCTGGCCTTCATAGCCGACGGCGCCCTCGCTCGGCTCGGGGATCATCTCGAGATCGAGCATCTCCTCCTTCTCGCCGCGGAACATCGCCAATATGCGATGCGAGGGAAGCTTCGCCAGCGGCTCGGAGAAATCGAAATAATCGGAGAATTTCGCGCCCGCGGCCTCTTTGCCGGCGCGCGCCTTGGACTTCATCAGCCCCTGCGTCCAGAAGGTCTCGCGCAGGCGGCCGATGAGATCGGCGTTCTCGGCGAAGCGCTCGACGAGAATGGCGCGCGCGCCCTCGAGCGCCGCGGTCTCGTCGGCGATCGCCTTCTCCGCATTCACGAAAGGCTTCGCCTGCTCTTTCGGCTCGCGCTCGGGATGGCCGAGCAGCGCTTCGGCGAGCGGCGCGAGTCCGGCCTCTATGGCGATCTGCGCCTTGGTGCGGCGCTTGGGCTTGAAGGGGAGATAGATATCCTCGAGCCGCGCCTTATTGTCGGCCTCCATGATCGTCGCGCGCAGCGCGTCGTCGAGCTTTCCCTGCGCTTCGATCGAATCGAGGATCGCTTTGCGGCGGTCCTCCAATTCGCGCAGATAGCGCAGGCGCTCCTCGAGATGGCGCAGCTGTATGTCGTCGAGCTGGCCTGTCGCTTCCTTGCGATAGCGGGCGATGAAGGGCACCGTCGAACCTTGGTCGAGCAGAGCGACGGCCGCCTCCACTTGCCAGGATTTCGCGGAGAGCTCCGTGCTGATTCGTTCGACGATCGACGCCATGCGCTATCCCTGTCGGCTGTTTCTGGGGAGCGCGTTTCTAGCGTTCGGCGCGGCGCCAAGTCAAAAGCCAAATGCCGAAAGCGAAATCCTGTGGACATCCGCGCTGCGCCGCGCTCCAGCCCGCTATTTGCGCGAATCGGGGAGATGCGGGTGATCCGGCCAGCAGCTTCGCCGCTCGATCTCGAGCCGCGCGTCGCTCGCCGCGCCGAGCCAGGCCGGAACCATTTCGCGCCGGGCGAGATAATTGCTCGGGAAGACATGAGGATCGGTCTTGCGCCAGCTCGTCAGCAGATCGCAATCGGAGATGGCGAAAGCCGGCACGACGAGCGCGCGCTTGATCTCCATCGCCGGCGTCGCGGCGGAGACGATCACAATGGCCGATATCAGCGAGGCGAGCGCGCCGCCGTCGCGCGGCGTCGACACGGCCACGCGGGCGAAGGCGAAAGCGAGGAGGAACAGCGCCGGAATCGAGGCGCGCATGGCGAGATCATTGTTGGGGCCGAAGGAGTAGAAAGGCAGCGCCAGCAGAACGACGACGCCGGCGCCGACCAGCGCGCGATCGCTTCTCGCCAGTCTTTCGCGCGCCGCGAGCAGGATCGCCGCATGCGGAATCTCGACTGCGATGAAAGCGACATAGAGGCCGACGAAGCCGGGAATGGCGAGCAGCCAGCCATGCCTGACGGATTCGGCGTCGATCGTCAGATAGAGCGCGATCGGCAGAAAGCAGAGGCCGGCGACGGCCGCGGCGAGAATGCGCGGCGCAAAGAGCCCGCGGCCGAGCCGCAGCGCGCAAAAGCCGATGAGCGGCGCGGCGCCGACGGCGGCGAGCGGCGACCACAGCAGAGTCGCGGCGAAGAGAATGGCGAGAAGCGCGAGATCGATCTCCTCGCGCGCGAGGAGAAGCAGCAGCAAGGCCGCCCACCAGCCCGGCAGCGCATGATTGGGAACCCAGAATAATTGGGTGACGTGCGAGGAATATTGGAACGCCGGATTCCACCATTCGAGATGGTCCGGCAGCGCGAGCCCTTCGAGGAAAAGCTGCGGCAGAATATCGAGGCCGCTGAACAGAACGAAGAGCGCGAGAAACGGCGCGACGCGCGCGCCGGCGAGACGCGCGACGAAATAGAGGCACACGCCGAGCAGCAGCGTATTTTGCGCGAGCATGGCGATATGCGCGCCGGCGAGCCCGGTCCAGCGTCCGATCGCGGCGGGAAGCAGATACATGCCGAGCGGCGCGCGCAGCAGATAATCCTGCCCCTCGTAGCGATAGAAGAGCGGGAAGCCCTGCCGCGTCAGATCGGAGAGCACGGCGTCGCGCACCAGCCAGTCGAGATTGGCGTAGAAGAGATGCGTCTCGCCGCCGAGCAGCAGCAGAGCGACAGCGAGCGCGAGACAGGCGGCGAAGGTCCGCGCGTCGATCGGCGCAGCGAGCAGGCCGCCTTCTTTGGGCCGAAAGGAGAAGAGGAGGAAAGCGGCGAGCGCGCAGCCCGCGAGAATGGGCGCGGCGCCGACGACGCCGAATCCGAGAGCGAGCGCGGCGTTGGAGAGCAGGAAGACGAGAATGCACAGCCGCAGCAAAAGCAGATTGCGCATGAGCGGCGTACGCGCATTGTTGCGCGCGGCCGCCTCCTCGCGCGCGGCCGCCTCTTGGCGCGCGGGCGCTGTTTCGTCTTTTGCTCGCAATGTGGTCATGGTCGTCTCGGCGCCGGATGTCGCTCGTTAGAAGTTGATGCGCTCGCGCTCGAACACCACGGGCTTGCGGCGCACTTGCGCGTGAATGGCGAGAATATATTCGGCGAGCACGCCGATGGAGAATAGCTGCACGCCGCCGAAGAAGAATACGGCGACGATGATCGTCATCACGCCGGGCGGCGCGAGCTGGCGGAAGAACATCAGCCCGAGCGCCAGGCTGATGAAGGCGTAGGCGAGCGCCAGCGCCGCAATGCCGAAGCCGAGGAACAGCAGCAGACGCAAAGGCGCCGGCGTGAAGGTGACGAGACCGTTCATCCCCTGGTCGACGAGGCGCAGCAAATTATTGGAGGTCACGCCGCGCCGCCGCTCGACCCATTTGTAGGGGACGCCGACGGCGGTGAAGCCGCATTCGAAGGTCATCATGCGCATGAAGGGATAGGAATCGTCGATTTGGCGCATCGCCTCGACGACCTTGCGGTCGACGAGCTGAAAATCGCCGACGCCCGGCGGCAGAGTGAATTCCGAGAGGCCGGTCAGCGCGCGATAATAGACGCCGCGCGCCATGCGCATGATCGCGCCCTCCTCGCGAATCTTGCGAATGCCGTAGACGATCTCCTTTCCCGCCTCCCACAGCGTCACGAATTGCGGCAGCAGCTCGGGCGGGTCTTGCAGATCGGCGGGCAGGAACAGGAGGACCGCGTCGCCGCTCGCCGCCATCACGCCATTGAAGTTGGAGCGCATCGGCCCGAAATTGCGGGCGTTGAGAATGACCTTGACGCAAGGATCGGCGGCGGCGATCTCGCGCAATATCTCGGCGCTGCGATCTGTCGAGGCGTTGTCGCAGAACACATGCTCGCGGCGATAGTCTTTCAGCTCGCCGTCGAAGAGCGCCGCGACCCGCGCATGGCATTCGCGGATGTTGAGCTCTTCATTGTAGCAGGGCGTGACGATGGAGAGGGTCTTCATGCGCCGCCGCCTCCAGAGCGGAAAACGAAGTCGCGATTGAGGAGATAGGAGAGCGTCGCGAGCACGGGCGTCAGCGCCGCTTGAGCGAGCGCCGCCTCTGCGCCGAAATGCTCGAGCGCGCGCAGCGCGAGCGCGTCGACGACGAAGAGGGCCGCATAGACGGCGATGAAGCGGCCGAGAAAGCGCGAATCGCTGGAGCCGAAGACGAGGCGCCCGATGGACAGGAAATTGAACATTGCGCCGAGCGCGGTGGAGACGCCGGCGGCGACGACCGAATCATGTGTCGCGCGCCAGACGAAATAGAAGATCGCATAGCCGAAGGCCGTGTTCAGCAGCCCGACCGCGAAGAAACGCAGCGCCCGCGCGCTCGGCGCGAGAGCGGCGGCGTCGAAGCGGAAATCATGCTTGTCGTCTGCCAATTCGTCCGTCCGTGCGCTGGGCGTCGCTGTCGCGGCCGATCATGGCTTACGAAAGGTTAACGCTCGGCTTACGCCGGCCGGCGCGCGGAGGGCGCGCGGCGCTCTGGGGTTAACCCTGTTCGCCTGCACGAATCGCCGCGCCGTGGCGGCGCGCGCGCGAAACGGACCAAGGGCCGCGGTCGCGCGCGCCGGGCCGGCGCGCGCAGGCGGCCGAATTCGGGACAAAGAGGTAAATGCGCCGGCGCGTTCGGACGCCGAGCGGACGCGCCGGCGGCATGAAAGACGGAGGCAAGGCCGGTCGCAGCCTTCAGAATGCGCCGGAACAGCGCGGCAACACGGCGAGATCGCCGATTCGTGCCCGCTCCGTTCCGGGATGATTCCAAAGCTTAACGCGATGGTCGTCGCAACGTCGTGATTCGCATGTTGACAGGCAGTCGGGACGGAGTCCGCCTCGGACCTCGCGCGACTCGCGGTCGATGTATGCTGCAAAATATGAGATTTCGAAGCTATAGTGTTCGCGAGGCGGGAGAGCGACCATATCTCGAGCGAACAGAGCGTGACTCGATGAGAGTCCGCGATTCGGCCGCGATTCGTTCGTCCCCTGTTCGAATGATGAAATGGCCGAGTCTTCGTCGTTCCAATCCGGGACGATCGCCGCTATCGATGAGGGCTCGGGCTCGCATCAGGGCTCCAGGTGAAATATAACGTAGAGCCATGAGCCCGATGCTCACCGCCAATAATCCGGCCAAAAGCCCGGTCAAGAGACCGGCCGCGCCGGGCCTCCGCCTGTCGACCGCCGGCGTCGCCGCCGTTCTGGGGCCGACCAACACCGGCAAGACTCATCACGCCATAGAGCGGATGCTCTCCTATCCGACGGGGATGATCGGCCTGCCTTTGCGTCTGCTCGCGCGCGAGGTCTATGCGCGCGTGGTGGAGCGGGTGGGGGCGGACAATGTGGCGCTCATCACCGGCGAGGAGAAGATAAAGCCCCGCGCGCCCGCCTATTGGGTCTCGACCGTCGAGGCGATGCCGCGCGATCTCGATGTGGATTTCGTCGCGGTGGACGAGATTCAGCTCGCCGCCGACCTCGATCGCGGCCATGTCTTCACCGATCGCCTGCTGTTTTGGCGCGGCCGCGTCGAGACGCTGCTCATCGGCGCGGAAACCATGCGCTCGCTCATCGAGCGGCTGTTGCCCGGGGTTCCCATCTTCACGCGGCCGCGGCTGTCGCATTTGAGCTTCGCCGGCGAGCGCAAGCTGGCGCGCCTGCCGCCGCGCAGCGCCATCGTCGCCTTCTCGGCCGAGGATGTCTACGCCATAGCGGAATGGATCAAGCGTCAGCGCGGCGGCGCGGCGGTGGTGCTCGGCGCGCTTTCCCCCCGCACCCGCAACGCCCAGGTCGACCTCTTTCAGAATGGCGACGTCGATTATATCGTCGCCACCGACGCCATCGGCATGGGCCTCAATCTCGATGTCGACCACATCGCCTTCGCCGCCGACCGCAAATTCGACGGCTGGCGTCATCGCCGTCTCACCGCCGGGGAATTGGGCCAGATCGCCGGCCGCGCCGGGCGCAATATGAACGACGGGACGTTCGGCTCCACCGGCCGCTGCCCGCCCTTCGACGAGCAGACGGTCGAGGCGCTGGAGAATCACTGGTTCGATCCGCTGGTCGCGCTGCAATGGCGCAACGCCGATCTCGAATTCGATTCGATCGGGGCGCTGGTCGAATCGCTGGAACGCGCGTCCCCTGAAGAATGCCTGCTGCGCGCCCGCACGGCGGAGGATCAAATGGTCCTCGAAGTCGCCGCGCGCGACGAGACTGTGCAGCGCAACACGAAAACCAGAGCCGATATTATGAGACTCTGGGACGTGTGTCAGATTCCCGATTATCGCAAGACCTCGCCGGCCGCCCATGCGGAGCTGGCGCTCGCCGTCTATGGCTATGTGGTGCGCCGCGGATTGATCCCAGGCGATTGGTTCGCAAAGCAAATCTCCGCTGTGGACCGCATCGATGGCGACATTCACACCCTGTCCGCGCGGCTCGCCCAGGTGCGGACCTGGACCTTCATCGCCAATCGTTCCGGCTGGCTCGAGAATCCAGAGCATTGGCAGAGCGTCGCGCGTCAGGTAGAGGACAGTCTGTCCGACGCGCTGCACGAACGCCTCACGCAGCGTTTCGTCGATCGCCGCACCAGCGTGCTGATGCGCCGCCTGAGAGAGAATGCGATGCTCGAAGCCGAAATCACTACCGCCGGCGACGTAATGGTCGAAGGTCAGCACGTCGGACAGTTGCAGGGATTTCGTTTCACCGCCGATCCGCTGGCGACGGGCGAGGCGGCCAAAGCGCTGAACGCCGCCGCGCAACGCGCGCTCGCCGGCGAGATCGAGGCGCGCGCCGCGCGCGTGTTCGATGCCGTGGACGACGCATTCCTGCTGGGCAATGACGGGACCATTCGCTGGCTCGGCGAGCCCGTCGGCAAGATCGCGCCGGGCGCCGCGGCGCTGACCCCGACCGTGCGGCTGCTCGCCGACGAGCAATTGACCGGCGCCGCGCTGGAGAAAGTGCAGCAGCGGCTCGATCTGTGGCTCGCGCAGCATATAAAGAAGCTGCTCGGCGCGCTGGAGGATCTCGAGAAGGGCGAGGGGCTCGAGGGCGTCACCCGCGGGATCGCCTTTCAGCTCGCCGAGGAGCTCGGCGTCCTGGAGCGCAGCCGCGTCGCCCGCGAGATCAAGGCGCTCTCCCAGGAGGACCGCGCCGCCCTGCGCAAGAAGGGCGTCCGCTTCGGCGCCTACCATATTTATCTGCCGCAGCTCTTGAAGCCGGCGCCGCGCTCGCTCGCCGCCCTGCTGTGGGGCTTGAAGCATGGCGGGCTCGACAATCTGAAGGGCCTCGAGGAGGTGCCGCATCTGGCCGCCTCCGGCCGCACCTCCTTCGCCGCCGATCCGTCGATCTCCAAGGGATTCTACCGCGCCGCCGGCTTCCGCGTCTGCGGCGAGCGTGTCGTGCGCGTCGATATTCTCGAGCGCCTCGCCGATCTCATCCGGCCGGCGAGCGCCTATCGGCCGGGCGTGACGGCCGGCGATCCGCCTGCCGGCGCCGCCGATGGCGAGGGATTCGTCGTCACTGTGGCGATGACCTCTCTCACCGGCTGCGCGGGCGAGGCTTTCGCCTCCATCTTGCGCTCGCTCGGCTATCAATCCGCCGAGCGCCAGGGGCCCGCGATCACCGTGCCGCTGCTGGCCAAGGCGGCGACCGAGCCGCTGTCCCCGACGCCGGCCGCGCCTGTGGCCGAGGACGCCGAATCGCCGGCCGAGCAGACCGAGGCTCCGGCCGAGCCGGCCCCCGAATCGCTCGCGGAAGCGGCGCAGGAGGCCGAGACCGTCGTCGAGGCGGAGGCCGAGGCGCCGGAAGCCGTCGCGGAGAGCGCCGAGCCCGAGCTCGCCGAGTCGGAGAGCATCGAGTCGGAGAGCATCGAGCCGGCCAGCGTCGCGGAGACGAGCGCCGAAGCGCCGGAGACGGCTGCCGATCCGGCACCCACAGAGCCGGTTTCCCCGGAAGCGGGCTCAACGGAAGCGGTTTCCACGGAACCGGCGCCGATCGAGATTTGGACGTTGCAGCGTCACGTCCCACAGGCGCCGCGCCGGCGTCAGGGCGGCGCTCCGGGAGCGGGCCAGGAGGAGGGCGGTCGCCCTGCGCGGCCGGCCGGCGAACGTCAACGCGGCCCGCGGCCTGGCCAGGGCGGCGGTCGTCGTCCCGAGCCGGGAGAGGGCGCGCAGGCCGAGCACAAGCCGCGCGCCGACGCCCGCAAGGAGAGCGGCTTTCGCTCCGGCGGCAAGCCGCGCAGCGACAATCCTCGCAGCGACGGTCCTCGCAGCGACAATAATCGGCCGCCGCGAGACGACCGCCGTCGTGGCAATGGCGGCTTTTCCACGCCGGAAAAACGGGAAAGAGAGCGGCTTCCCGATCCCGATTCGCCCTTCGCCAAGCTCCTGGCGCTCAAGGCCGAGCTCGAAAAAAAGGGCAAGAGCTGAAATTTCGCCTCAAATGACTGTTCATGTCCGACCTACGAAGCGGCCGCTGGATCGCTCGGGGGATAGCATCGGCTTGCCGAGCCGAGCTGCTAACGCAGCTTGCCAAGTCCACGTCGCTCGGCCTATTGCTGACGTGAACTTTGGCGCACTGGCGCAAGTCGATGCGATCGGGCCTCGTCGACCCTGAAATGCGGGCCGTGGACGAGATTCTGTCCGCGGCGGCGTCTCTTAAAGAGCGCTGCGTGTTGGACGACGGCCTTCCACCGAAAGGCGAGACATGACGAAAATTCTTCCTGTCATAATGTGCGGCGGGGCGGGCACGCGCGTATGGCCCGAATCACGGGAAAGCCTCCCGAAACAGTTTATTCCGCTCATCGGCGAAAAATCGACCTTTCAAACCACTATCGAGACGCTGGCGGACGAGGCTTTCGAGAGGCCCGTCGTCATCACCAACGCCGATTATCGCTTCCTCGTCACCGATCAGCTGCGTGAGATCGGCGCCGGCGCCGATATCGTCCTCGAGCCGACGCGGCGCGAT
>NZ_DATBQF010000020.1:0-190519 GCF_036560965.1 Methylosinus sp.
GGCCCAGGCCGGCGTCGCCAAGGCCGTCGCCGATTCGGTCGCCGAAGGCGTGATCCCGCTCGCCGAGGCCGATGACCTGTTCATCTCGGTCGGCGTGTTCATCCATTGGGAAGCCAACGACGACAAGAAGATCCAGGAATATAACTATCAGGCCACCAAGGAAGCCATCGCGCGCGCCATCAAGGGCGAGCCGACGGCCGCTGAAGTCGTCGCCAAGCGCAACGACGTCAAGCATCCCTTCGGCGCCAACTGACGGCTTCATCCGAAGCTCGAGGATCTTCGGGGGAGCCGTTCGCGGCTCCCCTTCGCTTTTTAAAGCGGCTCTCCTTCGCTTGCTAAAAAGAGTGCGCGCGTGACCAGCGTCATCGGCTTCGACATAGGCGGCGCGCATCTGAAAGCCGCGCTCGCCCGCGACGGTCGGATCGTCGAGGTCCTGCTGCTGCCTTGCAATCCGCATTATGGCGTCGCGCGGCTCGAGGGCGCGCTAGAGGAGGCGCTGGCCCGCCTCGGCGCGGCCGAGCGTCTCGCCGTCACCATGACCGCCGAGCTCTCCGACGCTTTCGCGACGCGCGCCGCCGGCGTCGCGACGATCGCCTCGGCCCTCGTGCGGCGCGCGAATGGCGTCGAGGCGCTGTTCTATGCGGGCGAGGCCGGCTTCCTGCCCTTCGCTGCGATCGGCGACGTCGCGCAGGCGATCGCTTCGGCCAATTGGCGGGCCAGCGCGGAGCTGGTGGCGCGGCGCATTCCCGAGGCGCTGCTCGTCGACATGGGCTCGACGACGACCGATCTCGTCCCCGTGTCCAGCGGCCGCGTCAGCGCCCTGGGCGGCGGCGACGCCGAACGGCTCGCCAATGGCGAACTGGCCTATACGGGCGTGTCGCGCGGCGATCCGCTGGCCGGCGTGACGCTGGCGCCTGTCGCCGGCCGCTGGACGCCGCCGGCGCGCGAAAATTTCGCGACCATGGCGGATGTGCGCCGCGTGCTCGGCGACCTCCCCGAGGACGCCGACGCCGAGCCCACCGCCGATGGGCGCGGCAAGAGCGTCGCCGAATCGATCGCTCGTCTCGCGCGGCTCGCCGGCCGCGACGCCGTCGAGGCCTCGCCCGCGCAATGGCGCGCTTTCGCGGATTTCCTCGCCCGCGCGCAGATGCGGTCGATCGAGGATCGGATCGCGCTGCTGCGCTCGCGCGGCGCTGTGACGGAGGACGCGCCCATTGTCGGCGCCGGCGTCGGCCGGGCGCTCGTCGCGCGTCTGGCGCTCTCCGAGGGGCGCGCCTATCGGGACGTCGCCGATTTCATCGATGCGACGCCGCAGGCCGCGAAGGCCGCCGCCGATTGCGCGCCGGCCGCAGCGGTCGCTCTGCTCGTGGCGCGACGCCAGGCCTTGCTTTGACGCGTTCCGACGCCGAGCCGGCGTCCGCGACGGCTGGAAACGCTCTCAGCCGGCGGCGGCTGCGCGCGCCAGCAGGCCACGCACGCAAGCCGTCAGCTCGTCGAGCGTGAAGGGCTTGCGCAGCACCTCGATGTTGGATGCGAGATCGAGGCTGTCGAGCGACTTGCCGGCGTAGCCGGTGATGAGCAGGATCGGAAGATCGGGACGAGCGGCGCGGGCGGCTTCGGCGAGCTGGCGTCCGCTCACGCCCGGCAGGCCGACATCCGTGACCAGCAGGCGCAAGGCCTCGTCCGATTCGAGCACCTTCAGCCCCTCGGTTCCGTCATCGGCCTCGATGACGTCGCAGCCCATCTCCTCGAGCGTGTCGGCGATCTGGAGGCGCACCTCCAGCTGATCCTCGACGAGCAGGGTTTTTCCGCATGGCGCGGCGGCGCAGGCCTCCGGCCGAGCCTCGACCGCCATGGCGGCCGGCTCCTCCGGCGCGGTGGCCGGCTGGTCGCGCCCCGGCAGATAGAGGCGCACGCTGGTCCCTTTTCCCGGCGCGCTGTCGATACGCAGGAAACCGCCCGATTGCTTGGCGAAGCCGTAGATTTGCGACAGGCCGAGCCCGGTGCCGCGCCCGATCGGCTTGGTCGTGAAGAAGGGCTCGAAGACATGCGCCAGCACGTCGGGGCTCATGCCGGAGCCATTGTCCTTCACGGCGATCTCGACATAGTCGCCGGGCGCCAGGTCCGGATCGGAGGGATCGGCGTCGAGCCGGCGATCGGCCGTCGCGATCTCGAGCACGCCGCCGGCGGGCATGGCGTCGCGCGCATTGATCGCCAGATTGAGCAGAGCGCTCTCGAGCTGCGACGGATCGCAGACGACATTGCGCCGGCAGCGCCCGAGACGCAGATCGAGCTCGATGCCGCCGCCGAGCGTCCGCCGCAGCATATCCTCTATGCCGACGACGAGCCTGTCCGGCTCGATGACGCGCGGCAATAGCGTCTGCCTGCGGGAAAAGGACAGCAGCCGGTCGATGAGATTGGAGGCGGAGCTGGCCGCCTTGCGGATCGCCGCGACGGCGGGGCCGATCTCCTCGGCGCGCCCGCGCGCCAATTGGCGCTCGATCACGCCGAGCGAGCCGATGACGACCTGCAGCACATTGTTGAAGTCATGCGCTATGCCGCCGGTCAGCTGGCCGATCGCCTCCATCTTCTGCGCATGGATCAGCCTCTCCTCGCTCTCGCGCAGAGCGGCGTTGGCCGCGCGCAGCTGCTCGGGCGAAGGAAGCGCGAGAAATTTCGGCAGCCACCACCACAGCGCGACCGACGTGCCGAGCGAGACGATCGCCGTCGCCGCCTTGACGATTCCCTGCACGCCATAGAGCGGCTTCCACAGCGTGACGACATCGAGCCAATGGGTCGCGCCGCAGAGCAGGATGAAGGCGGCGAACAGCCATAGCAGCGGCCGAAAAACCAGGTCGGCGCGTCTCTGCCCGATGATGACCAGCGCCAGCGGGATGGAGAAATAGGCCAGCGCGATCAGTCCGTCGGAGATCGCGAAGAGCCAGATGAGGCCGGGCTCCCAGAGGAGGCAGAAACCATGCGGCGTCAGACCGTCGGCGCCGAAGAGCCATTCGCTCAATGCAGACATCGGAGGCACTCCACCTCCAGAGAAATCGCAATGGAGGCTGAAAAAACAACCCATGCGCGGGCCGAGCGAAACCGTCCCGGCGCGCAAAAAAATGAGATAAGTCGACGAAATTACGAACGAAAACTCGGCAATGCGCGGATTTTGAGCCGGCTTCGGCCGGGCGGCCGCGACGCTGAGCCGCGGGCCCGGCCGTTCAGAGGCGCTCAGATATAGGCGTAGCCGGCCAGGACGACGCCCGAGGCGGCCAGAGCGAGGCCGCCGTACCACGGCCATCTGCGGCCGCGGGTGATGATCGCGATCGTCGCTATGGCGATCGCCGCATGCACCAGCGTGACCGCCACCGTCAGTATGTGATGGCGATGCTCGTGATGCTCGGCTTCGTGCAAATGCTCCTCGACGTGATGCTCGAGCCCCTCGGCCTCGATCTTGATCGCCTTGCTCTCGTCGTCATAGCGCTTGGCCTCGCGGCCGATCAGCTCGGCCTGCGGACCGCCCTGCCGCGCGGCGACCTCATTCACGCTCTTCTTGATGCTCTTGGCCTGGAAGAACGCCCATTGGTCGCTGGCCTTGCTCTGGCTGAGCGCCGCGGCGTTCTGAGCGCCGAGCGTGGCGGCCGTCTCGATCGTCTCCAGGCTGCCGATGGTCGCGGCGACAACGGCGAATACGGCGATCGTCACCGACACCTGCGTCATGAAGGGCGTGCCTTCATGGGCGACATGCTCGGCATGTTCCGCATGCTCGAGGTGCTCTGTCGTCATTGCTTCGGACATGGTCCATCCTTCGTGAAAAATTGCGTCGAAATTCGCGCGCAGGCGCGCCGCCGCCCTCCGAGGGCGAATCGGTCATTCCGGCTGCGTTTGAAGATAAGCCTCGATCTTGGCCGTCACCAGCTCCCACGCCTCGCGCTCGGCGGCTCCGGCCGTCTTGTCGATCGCGATCTGGAGATACGCCAGTTCTGTGTCGATTTTTTCGCGGGGCAGCATGCCGAGCCGCGTCGCCAGGATCGCCGCCTCGACGACCGCCGCCTGGGCGCGGTTGAATCCCAAAAACGGCTTGTGGGAGACGATTTTGCGAATGCGGCAGAAAAAACGCGGGCGCTGCGGATCGCCTTCGTTGCGCGCCACTTCCAGCTCGGCGTGCGAGAGGGCGGCGGCGAGGCGCGGCGCCGGCCAGCCGGGGACGGCCGCCATCGGCCAGTCGCCCCTGCCGCAGACGCAGCCGGCGAAGATGCGCACATCGTCGACGAAGCTCGCGGTGGCGAAAGGCGCGGCCTCGAGATTGGCGAGCGTCGTCGAGGGGCGGAAGGGCGCGATGATCCAGAATTCGTCCTGCTCGATCAGCCCCAGCGGCGCGATATGCGTCTGGCCATTGGCTCCGACGGTGGTGACGATGCATTCGTGGATCATGGGCATCGGCTGCTCCTGTTCGACAATCAGTCTCGCGCCTTGCGCAGCGTATGGCCGGCTTCGCGCTGGCGGGTCTCGTCCTCGCGCGATCTGTCCATGGCGCAGCCGAAGTCCAAGGGCTCGTCCTGCCGATAGCGCTTGCCCAGACGAAAAGCGATTTCCGCCTTCATGAGTTCCGCGCCGAGATAGAAGGCGTGCGCGCCGTCCTTCTCGACGCCGAGCTCGGGAAACAGCGACATGGCGTCCGGCGCGACGCGATGAAAGTCGCGCGCATAGATGTGAATCCCGTCCTCCGCGACCTCGATGCGGAAGTTCTCGTCGCGCAATTGCCGCGCCAGCTCGGCGATCTCGTCCGGCGTCGCCGCATAGGGGCGCTTGTCGTGGATCTGCAGCAGCGCGTCGCTATAGCCCTTGGGCAGAGCGCGATCGGCGCGGGCCGCGAACAACATGCGCCGCGCGGCGTCATGCTCCTGCACGGTGCGGCGCGTATGCGGGCTCACCTGCACGGTGAGCAGATGACGAATGTCCAGCTCCGAGCAGAGGCCGAGCAGAATGGCGGTGACGCCGGCCGAATCGGCGTCGGTCAATTCGGTGAGATTGCCCGTGCCCATCATCATCTCGGCTCGCGGCTCGCGGCGCCGCGTCTCGACATAGCGCTCGATGGAGGCGGCGAGGCCGAAGTGAATGGGATCGAGGATCGGATCGAGAATATAGGCGATTCCGCGGCTCTCCGCGATCCGCGCGGCGCGTTGCAGCGAATCGAGATCGCCATGCGGATTGGGCACGAGAATCGGAACCAGCGGCGAATGATCGGGCAGGATGGAGAGGCTGTGCTCGTCGAGGCTGAGCAAATGATCCGCGCCCGCGCGCGCGCCGCGCTCCAATTCCTCGCGCCGCGCCGAATCGAGGCTGACGGAAAAGCCGCGCTCTTTGAGCGCTCGTATCGTCTCCTCCATATGCGGAAACGGCGTATCCGGCAGGCAGCCGAGATCGATGACGTCGGCGCCCGCGTCCTTCAGCAGGGTCGCGCGCGCGACGACATCCTCGACGCTCATGATCGATGCGTCGACGATCTCGGCGAAGATGCGCATGTCGTGGCGCGAGAGATCGGCCGCGGCGCCGCGCTTGCCGAGAAAAGCCGGAAGATCGGCGATCTCCTCCGGCCCGCGCTCGAAAGGCGCGCCGAAGGCTTGCTCCAGCGCGGCGAGATCGGCGCGGCAACGGCCCGGCAAGATGACGCGATCGGCCTCCAGCGGGCGCGGCAGACGGCGCAGGATGATCTCCTGCGTCATCAGCGCCGCGACCTTCACGCCGATGTCGTGGATGCGCCAGTCGCTCGCCTCCTCGCCGAAGCCCGCCAGCATGCGCTCGAGGCGCGGCAGAGCGAGATGGCCGGTGAGGAACAGCAGGCGCTCAGACATTCCCGATCGGCTCCCGGGCGGCGAGCTCGCGGCGCCGTCGCTCGACGGCCTCGTGCAGGGCGGCGAGGCTCTCGGCGACCTGCGTCCCCTCGAAGTTCTTGAGCTTGTCGGTGTTCTCGAGATCGATGCGGCGCGGATAGACCATCACCTTGCGGTCGGGCGCCTGCGTCTCCAGCTCCGGCGCCGTGTCGCAGGCGAAGACGACCGTCGGCACGCGGCATTTGCCGGCCTGGGCGAACACATTGGTCGCGAGATTGTCGGAGATGCCATAGACGAATTTGGCGACCGTGTTGGAGGTCGCCGGCGCGACGATCAGCGTGTGGTAGTAGCTGTGATAGAAGCCGCCGACCGGAACCGAACTCGCCGTGGTGTCGCGGAAGACGCGGACGTGATCGGGCATGTCGTCGAGCCGGTGCTTGTACATGCGGATCACTTCCGCCGCCGCCTTGCTGACGAAGAGGTCGACATGATCGAGCGATCGGATGATGTCGAGACATTCGGTGAAGAAATGTCCCGAGCCGGTGAGCGCCCATCCCCACCGCGGCGTGACCACCTTTTTCATGATGCGATGCTTTGCTCTCTGGTGAAATCGAAGGCGGCGCCGGGAATGGCGCCGCGGCCGAATGTTTCCGCCGCCTCGCGCAGCGCCGCGGGGCCGGCGATGAAGACGTCGAGCCCTCGCGCGTGATGCGCGAAGCAGGGATCGACAATGGATTGCGCCGCCTCCCGATCCGGCGCGCTTCGAGACGCGGCCTGCGGCCGCTCCTCGGCATGAGGGAGTGTGTGGGCGCCCTCACCCTCCCCTTCAGGGGGAGGGTCGGATCGTGAAACGATCCGGGGTGGGGTGAGCCCCGAGACTCGGGAGGTCGCCCTCTCCCGATCGCCTTCGGCGCTCGACATCCCCGCTCCAGAGGGAGGTGAGGACGCGCGCCAATCGACGCTCTTGATCAGCAGCAGAGCGCTTGCTCCTGCTTCGCGCGCATACCAGGCCGCGAGACTGTCGGACGTGATGTCCCAGCTCTGCGGAATTTGGGGAGCGGCGCGCGTCATCGCAACCGGGCGCCAGATCGTCGCGGCGCCGCGCCGATGCGCCGCCTCGGCCTCCCGCGGCGTCGAGACGGCGACGAGCTGCGGCTCGAGGTCGCAGAGCGCGCGCCCATATTGCTCCATCGCCATGATCGCCATCTCATGCGCGGCTTCGTCGGAGAAGCGCAGCGTCTCCTGCGCGCGGCGCACGGCGTCGGCGAAGGGGCCGCCGCCGGGGACGATCGTCAGAGGGCCGTCGTAGCGCAGCAGCGCGGCGAGCCATCGGCGCAGCGCGGGCGAGGCCGAGAGGCTCCCGCCGAGCTTGGCGACCAGATGGCGCGTCTCAGCTTTTGGGCTCGGCGGCATCGGGGAGGCCCGGAAAGAGGTGATGGACCTTGGCGGTCTCGGCCTGGCGCTCGCGGCGGATGCGCACGCCGACCGCGCCCGGCGCGACGTCGAGCTTCTCCACCTGCACATTCACGCCCTGCACGCGCTCGTGCCGCAGCACCAGCTCGGCGAGGCGCTCGGCGATCGTCTCCACGAGCTCGATATGACCCGAGGCGAGGATCATTTTTATCGCATCCATGATGACGTCATAGGAGAAGACATTGCGCATGTCGTCGCCGCTGACGGAGACGCGCGTCACATCGACGTCGACATTGAAGCGAACGCGCTGCGTGCGGCCGCGCTCGAAATCATAGGCGCCGATCTCGACCGGAATGACGAGGTCGCGCACGAAAATGTGATCGATCTCGCGGCTGCGCTCGCGGCTCTCGAGAAAGCCGCGTCCGACCACCAGCGACCAGTCGACATTGGCGGCCGGCCGCGGGCTTTTCGTTTCGGCGCGCGAGGCGGCGGAAGGGACGCGCGGGACGTCGCCGGCGATGACGTCGCCGGGGATGAGGTCGCGGATCAGCGCCACCGCCTGCGCGTCGATCGCGCTTCTGCGGTCATGGCCCGCGCAGAGCGCGCCGCGAAAGCCGATCACCTCGACGCCCGTCACCAGAAGGCGCGGCACGTCCGGCGCCTCCAGCGAGCCGGCGAGGCCCGCCTCGAGGCCGAGCGCATGGCAGCGCTCGACGAAGGAAGAGAGCGCGCCAATGTCGAAATGCTCGAGCAGCCGGCCCTTGCCCTTATGCGCCGTGTCGAGCAGGGCGCCGGCGAAGCCCGCGCGGGCGAGGCGCGGCAGCAGCTCCAAATCCGGCCCGAGATCGGCGAAGAGGACGGCGACGAGCCGCACGCGCTGCGCGAGCGGCGCCAGCGCCTCGATCAGCGCCTCGGCGTCGGGCGTCGCGGGCAGAGCGAATTTCACGAAAGCGACGCCGAGCGCCGCCGCCTCCTCGATGGCGCGTCGCGCCGGCTCGGGGTCGTGCGAGAGCTCGACGACGGCGCTGACCGGACGCCGTCCGGCGACGGCTGCGACGATCGCGGCGATTTCGGCCAGGGGCAGGGCGCCCAGCGCGCCGCGGGAGGCGTCCTTGCAGTCGATGACGTCCGCCCCGCCGGCCAGAACGATCTCGGCCTCGGCCACGCTGGAGACGCTCGTCAACATCAGGGTCATTCACTTCGCTCCGTCCACGCGAGACGCTTCCCGCGCGCTTGTGGAGCAAATTTTCCCCGAATCCAAGTAGGCTCGAGCGCGCGGCCCCTCATCGGGACGGGCGCCGGCCGGGGGCGCGCGCCATTTATCCATCGCCGCGAGCGCGCGAACAGGGAGAAAGCTATGAAAATTCTCATCGTCCTCACCTCGCATGATCGGCTCGGCGACACCGGCCGCAAGACCGGCTTCTGGCTGGAGGAGCTCGCCGCGCCCTATTATGTCTTCCAGGACGCCGGGGCGGAGGTGGTTCTGGCCTCGCCCGCGGGCGGCCGGCCCCCGCTGGACCCCATGAGCGACGAGCCGGATTTCCAGACCGATCTCACCCGCAGATTCGCGGCGGATGCGACGGCCGAGGCGCGGCTCGCCGACACGGCGCGTCTCGACAGCCTTCGCGAGGCCGATTTCGATACGGTCTTCTACCCCGGCGGCCATGGGCCTCTATGGGATCTCGCCGAGGATGCGCATTCGATCGCTTTGATCCGATCCTTCGTCGCGGCGGGCAAGCCCGTCGCCCTCGTCTGCCACGCCCCGGGCGTGCTGCGCGATGTCGTGGGGCCGGATGGCGCGCCGCTGGTCGCCGGCAAAAATGTGACCGGCTTCGCCAATAGCGAGGAGGAGGCCGTCGGCCTCACCCATGTCGTTCCCTTCCTGGTCGAGGACGCGCTTCGGGCGAAGGGCGGGCGCTACTCCAAAGGCGCCGACTGGGCGCCGTATGTCGTTCAGGACGGTCTGCTGATCACCGGGCAGAATCCGGCGTCCTCGGGCCCGGCGGCGCGCAGGCTGCTGGAGGCGCTCGCCGCGGCGTGAGCTATTCGATGACCGAGCCGTTGAGCGCCAGCACGCCGGCGGCGAGATAGAGCGAGCCGGCGATCAAAATGCGCGGCGGAGTCTCGTAGCTTCGCTGCGAGATGATGGCGAGCGCCTCCTCGACGCTCTGCGCGGCGGCGGTCCGCATGCCCTCGGCGCAGGCGAGGGCGGCGATCTCCTCCGGCGGCCAGCTCTTGTGCTCGCCCTCCACCGGCACGGCGACGACCTCGCGGGCGAGGCCGACGAAATGCATTATCAGCGCGCGCACGTCCTTGGTGACCTGCGCGCCGCAGACGAAGACCAGCGGCCGCGCCGATTTCTCCTCGAATTCGGCCATGGCCTCGGCGAGCACGCGGCCGCCGTCGTCATTGTGGCCGCCGTCGAGCCAGACTTCCGAGCCCGGCGGAACCAGCTCCGCCACCCGTCCGCGCGACAGCAATTGCAGCCGCGCCGGCCATTCCGCGCGGCTGAGGCCGGCCTCGATATGCTCGCCGCCGATCTCGGGCGCGACGGCGCGCAGGGCGGCGATGGCGCCGGCGGCGTTGGCCTGCTGGTGGCGGCCGGGCAGGCGCGGCAGCGGCAGGTCCAAGAGGCCGCGCTCGTCCTCGTAGACGAAGCGGCCATTCTCCTCGCGAATGTGGAAATCCTCGCCGGCGATCGACGTCGGCGCGCCGAGGCGCCGCGCCTCGCGCTCCAGCACGGCGCGGGCGGCGTCCTGCTGAAAGCCGATGACGGCCGGAACGCCGCGCTTGAAGATGCCGGCCTTCTCATAGGCGATCTTCTCGATCGTATCGCCGAGAAATTCGGTGTGGTCATGCGAGATGGAGGTGATGATCGTCGCCCTGGGATGCGCGATCACATTGGTCGAATCATAGCGCCCGCCGAGGCCGGTCTCCAGCAGCAGCCAATCGGCCGGCTCCTCGGCGAAGAGCGCGAAGGCGGCGACCGTGGTGATCTCGAAGAAGGTCACCGGCCGCTGGCCATTGGCGCGCTCGCAGTCTTCCAGCGCGCGCTTCAGCCGCTCGTCGTCGACGAGCCGGCCGGCGAGGCGGATGCGCTCGTTGAAGCGCAGCAGATGCGGCGAGGTGTAGACATGCACGCGCTGTCCGGCCGCCTCCAGAATGGCGCGCAGAAAGGCGAGCGTCGAGCCTTTGCCATTGGTGCCGGCGACATGGATGGTCGGCGGCAGGCGCTGCTCTGGATGGCCCATTGCGGCCATGAGTCTCTCGGTCCGTCCGAGCGACAGATCGATCTTCTTTGGATGAAGGTCCAGCAAGCGCGTCAGAATCGCGTCGCGCTGATCCATGGCAATGGCTTTCGCTTTTTTAGGCCGCGCGGCGCGGCGCCTTGGTCAGCAGCGCGCAGACCCGCGCCAGCGTCTCACGCATTTCCGTGCGCGGCACCACCATGTCCACCATGCCATGGTCGCGCAGATATTCGGCGCGTTGGAAGCCTTCCGGCAGCTTCTCGCGGATCGTCTGCTCGATGACGCGGGCGCCGGCGAAGCCGATGATCGCGCCGGGCTCGGCGATGTGAATGTCGCCGAGCATGGCGTAGGAGGCGGTGACGCCGCCCGTCGTCGGATTGGTGAGCACGACGATATAGGGCAGGCGCGCCTCGCGCAGCCGGCGCACGGCGATGGTGGTGCGCGGCATCTGCATCAGCGAGAACATGCCTTCCTGCATGCGTGCGCCGCCGGAGGCGGTGAAGATGATGAAGGGCGTGCGCTTTTCTATGGCGTGGCTCATGCCGGCGATGATCGCCTCGCCCGCCGCCATGCCGAGCGAGCCGCCCATGAACTCGAAGTCCTGCACCGCCACGGTGACGGGCGCGCCCTCGAGCTTGCCATAGGCGATGGTCAGCGCATCGATATGGCCGGTCTTCAGCCGATATTCCTTGATCTTGTCGACATAGCGCTTGATGTCGCGGAATTTCAGCGGGTCGCTCGGCACATCCGGCGTCGGGATCAGCTCATGCGCGCCGTCGTCGAAGAGGCTGGCGAGCCGCGCCTCGACAGGGATGCGCATGTGATAGCCGGAGCCCGGCACGACATAGAGATTGTCCTCTATGTCCTTGTGGAACACCAGCTGGCCGCTCTCCGGGCATTTGACCCAGGCGTTCTCGGGCGCCTCGCGCTTGATGAGGGCTTTGATCTTGGGCGGAACGACGTTGGAATACCAGTTCATGACCAGAGCCTCGCGAGCGCTCCCAAGGCCGCTTTCAGCGAGAAGGGCTCATCCTTGCTCGCGGCTTGCGCCCGCGCGCTGCGCACGCCGCGGGAAAGTTCGGCGACGAGCGAGGCGACAGCCTCGACCGTCTGTGGGCCCGCGCGCTTCTCCGCGTCGAGCGATTTCGCCAGAGCGTCGACCAGCGCCGTCCCCACCACCACGCCATCGGCGTATTTGGCGATGGCGGCGGCGTTCGCCGCCGTTTTGACGCCGAAGCCGACGGCGATCGGCAAAGGCGTGCTCCGCTTGATGCGCGCGACCGCCTCCGACACGCCGGAATAATCCGAGAGCGCGGCGCCGGTGATCCCGGTGAGCGACACATAATAGACGAAGCCGCTGGTGTTTTCGAGCACTTTGGGCAGGCGCTTGTCATCCGTCGTCGGGGTCGCGAGGCGGATGAAGCTCAGCCCGGCCGCCCGCGCCGGCAGGCAGAGCTCCGCATCCTCCTCCGCCGGAAGATCGACGATGATGAGCCCGTCGACGCCGGCCGCCTTCGCCTCCTCGAGGAAGGCGGCGACGCCATGGACATAGACGGGGTTGTAATAGCCCATGAGCACGATCGGCGTGGCCTGATCCACGGCGCGGAAGGCGCGGACCAGATCGAGCGTCTTGTTCAGCGTGGTCCCGGCCTTCAGCGCCCGCAGCCCGGCCGCCTGGATGGAGGGGCCGTCGGCCATCGGGTCGGTGAAGGGCATGCCGAGCTCGATGACGTCGGCGCCGGCCTTGGGCAGGGCTTTCAAGAGAGCGAGCGAGGTCTCGAGGTCCGGGTCGCCGGCCATGACGAAGGTCACGAGGGCGGCGCGGCCCTCGGCGCGCAAGGCTGCGAAGCGGGCGTCGATGCGTGTGGTCATGGTGGCGGAAGTCATGGCGGCAGCCGATAGCATAGGGGAGGGCGAAGGGGAATGGCTGGAGGGTGCGTCACTCCAGCAATGTCGAAAGCCGAGCGATCACTTCCGCGACAATGTAGTCAGGAGCGCTTTCGAGCTTTCGAGCGCCGCGGGCGCGTAGATCGAGCGTCCTCGCCTGATCGCAACGCACGACGCCGTCAGTGGTCAGCCCGCTTCCCGTGAGCGGAACGGCGAAGCCGGACGCACGAGCGAAGCCTCCGCCGCCGGTGATCGGCACGCAGAGCGGCGCGCCCGCACGCCGGTTGAATCGGCTCGCCGAAACGATCATCACGCAACGGCGGCCCTTTTGTTCGTGGCCCTCTGTGGGGTCGAGATCGACGAGGTAGATGTCGCCTCGATCCATCAGAGAAGTTCGCGACCGACGGGTGGCGAATTCATCCAAACCTCGTCCGTCTCGGAGACCGAAGCAGCCTCCTCGGACAAAAGTTCGTCGAGCGAATAGTGAGGCCGGGGCTGCGGCTCGACGATCAGCCGGCCGCCCTCGACCGACAGGCCGACGGTCGACTCGGCTGCGAGCTCGAGCGCGCTGAGCATGGCGGGCGGAACCGCTACCATGACGGAGCCGCCGACCTTTCGAAGCTTGGCCGTCTGCATTGCTGTGCCCCTATCGTATTATATAAAAATATAACCCAATAGGCGGCCGCCGGCAAGATCACATCCCGCCCAAATGCTCCGCCACGGCGAAAATATCCTTGTCGCCGCGTCCGCACAGATTCATCACCATCAGATGATCCTGCGGCTTCTGCGGCGCCAGCTCCATGACCTTGGCCAGCGCGTGGGAGGGCTCCAGCGCGGGGATGATCCCCTCGAGCTTGGAGCAGAGCTGGAAGGCGGCGAGCGCCTCCTTGTCGGTGGCCGAGAGATAGGTCACGCGGCCGATGTCGCGCAGCCAGGAATGCTCCGGGCCGATGCCCGGATAGTCGAGGCCGGCGGAGATCGAATGGCCTTCGAGAATCTGGCCGTCGTCGTCCATCAGCAGATAGGTGCGGTTGCCATGCAGCACGCCCGGCCGTCCGCCCGCCAGCGAGGCGGCGTGGCCGTTCTCGACGTCCAGGCCATGGCCGGCGGCCTCGACGCCGTAAATCTCGACCGAGGCGTCGTCGAGGAAGGGGTGGAACAGGCCGATGGCGTTGGAGCCGCCGCCGATGCAGGCGATGAGCGAATCGGGCAGCCGGCCTTCCGCCTCGAGCATCTGCTCCTTCGCCTCATTGCCGATCACCGATTGGAAATCACGCACCATGGCGGGGTAGGGATGCGGGCCGGCGGCGGTGCCGATGCAATAGAAAGTGTCGGCGACATTGGTGACCCAGTCGCGCAGCGCCTCGTTCATCGCGTCCTTCAGCGTGCGCGCGCCGGACTGCACCGGGCGGACTTCCGCGCCGAGCATCTTCATGCGGAAGACATTGGGCTTTTGTCGCTCGACATCGACGGCGCCCATGTAGACGACGCAATCGAGGCCGAAGCGCGCGCAGGCGGTGGCGGTGGCGACGCCGTGCTGGCCGGCGCCCGTCTCGGCGATGATGCGCTTCTTGCCCATGCGGCGGGCGAGCAGAATCTGGCCGAGCACATTGTTGATCTTATGCGCGCCGGTATGGTTCAGCTCGTCGCGCTTGAAATAGATTTTGGCGCCGCCCTCGCCGCCGACCGCCGCCGTCAGGCCGCGCAAATAGTCGGTCATGCGCTCGGCGTAATAGAGCGGGCTCGGCCGGCCGACGTAGTGCTTCAGCAGGCTGTCCAGCTCGGCCTGGAAGGAAGGGTCGGCCTTGGCCGCCCCATAGGCGCGCTCGAGGTCGAGGATCAGCGGCATCAGCGTCTCGGCGACGAAGCGGCCGCCGAAGAGGCCGAAGCGGCCGTTCTCGTCCGGGCCGTTGCGGAAGGAATTGGGGGTCTGCTCGTTCACGGTCGGTCCTCCTGCCTCGGCGTCGGCGCTCTCTTAGACCCTCCACGTTTTCGATGAAAGCGGGCCTGCCTCGGGCCTCGGGCTTGCGGCGCATCTATTTGCGCATCTGTCCTTGACGAAGGCGAGCGCTGGGCGCACATATTTACGCATAAATGGGACGGACTGCGATGCATCCCGAAACCGACCGTTCCAGGATCGTCGCGCGGCTCGAGCGCGAAGGGTGGGTTTCGGAAGGCGGCGCCAAGCACGACAAGCTCGGCCATGCTGAAAGGCCGGGCGTAAAGATCATGGTCCCGCGCCACAAGACGCTCACGCCGGGAGTGGCGCGGAACATCGCCAAAGCGGCCGGATGGGTGAAGGAGCCGAAATGACCCGCTATTTCGCAATTCTCGACGGCGAGCCCGGCGCGTTCGGCGTCTCGTTTCCCGACTGCCCGGGCTGCGTCGCCATGGGCGAAGACGAAAACGAGGCTTATGAAAACGCCATCGAAGCGCTCGGCGAATGGGTGCGCGATACGATGGCCGAAGGGGACGCGCCGCATCCGCGCCGAATAGAGGATTTGCGCCGCGATCCCGAAGTCGACGCCACCATCGCCGAGGGCGGAATCTTCCTCGCTGTTCCGCTCATCATCGAAAACGGTCGGCCGGTAAAAGCGAATATCTCGCTCGACCAGGGCTTGCTCGCGGCGATCGACGCCGCCGCCAAGCGCAGCGGCTTGACCCGTTCTGCATTTCTCGCGAGCGCGGCGCGCGAGAAAATCGCTGCGTCGAGCTGAGTCGGAAGCGGCCCTTTCAGGCTGCATCGCGACTATGGCCGACATTCATCACATCCGCGCCGCCGCGACAAAGGCCGCGATCTTCGCCTCGTCCTTCACGCCCCGCTCGCTCTCCACGCCCGAGGACACATCCACCGCCGGCGCCCCCGTGCGGCGCAGCGCCTCCGCCACATTGGCGGGGTCGAGGCCGCCGGAGAGCATCCAATCGCCGCCGCTATAGCCGCGCATCAGCTCCCAATCGAAAACCGTCCCGGCCCCGCCGGGGACGGCGGCGTTCGGCGCGGGCTTGGCGTCGAAGAGGAGAGTGTCGGCGACCTCCCGATAGGCCGTCGCGCGCGCGATATCGGCGGCGTCGGCGACGCCGATCGCCTTGATGACGGGCAGGCGAAAGCGCGCCTTCACGGCGGCGACGCGCTCTCGCGTCTCCTCGCCGTGCAATTGCAGGAGATCGGGCGCGAGCGCGGCGACGATGGCGTCGAGCGCGGAATCATCGGCGTCGACGGTGAGCGCGACCTTGGCGATGCGTCCCTGCGCCGCCTGCCCGAGCGCGCGCGCCGTCTCCAGCGCGACATGGCGCGGGCTCTTCTCGAAGAAGACGAAGCCGGCCATATCCGCGCCGGCGGCGATCGTCGCCTCCAGCGTCGGCCGGGTGGACAAGCCGCAGATTTTGACGATCACGCCGGGCAAATGTCGCTCTCGCTGTTTCCGTTTTCGGGCCGCGACCCTATCATGACCGGCTCGCGCCCGAAAAACGCCATATCCTCGAGGCGAGATCGCGGACGAGCGCCGCCGGTTTGCGTGGTCGAGCTTTCGTGTTAGACGAACCATTCCGACGCTGTGCTTCGCGCGCGTCGAAGCCGGGCGGCCATCGCGCCGCTTTGTCGAAGAGCCGGTCCCGAGAAGGAACAGCTTTCTTGTCCATTCCGCTTCGCTACGTCATGTCGATCGGCGGCTACATTCTCCGCCAACATCTCGCCGGCCGGAAGCGCTATCCGCTCGTGCTGATGCTCGAGCCGCTGTTCCGCTGCAATCTCGCCTGCGCCGGCTGCGGCAAGATCGACTATCCGGACCCTATTCTCGACAAGCGGCTGTCCGTGGAGGACTGCCTCTCCTCGGTCGACGAATGCGGCGCGCCGGTCGTCGTCATCGCCGGCGGCGAGCCGCTGCTGCACAAGGAGCTGCCGCAGATCGTCGAAGGCATAATGGCGCGCAAGAAATTCGCCATCGTCTGCACCAATGCGCTGCTGCTCGCCAAAAAGATCGATCAATATAAGCCGAGCCCTTATTTCACCTGGTCGATCCATCTCGACGGCGACGAGGAGATGCACGACCGCGCGGTGAGCCAGAAGGGCGTCTACAAGCGCGCCGTCGAGGCGATCGCGCTGGCGAAGTCCAAAGGCTTCCGCGTCACCATCAACAGCACCTTCTTCCAGGACGCCGATCCGGCGCGCGTCGCCGCTTTCTTCGACGAGGCGAAGCGTCTCGGCATAGACGGCATGACAGTGTCGCCCGGCTACGCCTATGAGCGCGCGCCCAATCAGGAGCATTTCCTCAATCGCGCGCGCACCAAGGAGCTGTTCCGCGACGTGCTGCGGCGCGGGCGCGGCGGCCGGGCCTGGGCCTTCGTGCAGTCGGGCCTGTTCCTCGACTTTTTGGCCGGCAATCAGACCTATCATTGCACGCCCTGGGGCAATCCGGCGCGCACCGTCTTCGGCTGGCAGCGTCCCTGCTACCTTCTGGGCGAGGGCTATGTCCCCACCTTCAAGCAGCTGATGGACGAGACCGATTGGGACTCCTACGGCGTCGGCAATTACGAGAAATGCGCCGATTGCATGGTCCATTGCGGTTTCGAGGCCACCGCCGTGAAGGACGCCGTCGTGCGTCCGTGGAAGGCGGCGCTGGTCGCTCTGCGCGGCGTGCGGACGGAAGGCGATTTCGCGCCCGACATCTCGCTCGAGAAGCAGCGGCCGGCGCAATATGTCTTCGACAAGAATATAGCGACGCTGTCAGAGCTCCGAGAGGCCGAGGCTAAGGAGCGGGCCGAGAAGACGCCCACAGCGGCCTAAGGTCGCCGAAGATTTGCGGAAATCCAGACCGGCGAGGATCAGATCGCCGATCTGGCGCGGCTCGCGGGCGAGATCGCGGAACACGGCCCGAAAATCGACGCCGCCGTCCGGCGTGACGGCGGTGGTCGCCAGCGGCGGCAGCGCCCGCGCCGCCGGATCATTGACCACGCGCACCACGGCCAGCGGCAGGCGCCGGCGCTCGGCGAATTCCGCGGCGATATGCGTCTCCATGTCGACGACGGCGGCGCCGGTCTTTTTCCGCAGCGCCGCTTTGGCCGCGGGGTCGAGCACCGGCGCCTCGACGCCGGCGATGACGCCCGGGACCACCTTGCCGCCAGAGGCGCCGAGACCTTCGCTCAAAATGGCCGAGAGCTCTGCGCTCGTCTCATAGCGCTTGCCCTCGGCGACGACGGCGGAGCCGATGACGACGTCGCCCGGCCGCAGCGCCGGGTCCAGCCCGCCCGCTATGCCGAAGCTGACGACGCCGGCGAGCGCGAAACCCTGCGTGCGCTCCAGCGCGGCGCGCAGACCCTCGGTGTCGGCGCCGCTGCAAATCGGCACCAGACCTTCGCCCTCGGCGCAGGCGCGCTCGCTGAGCAGCCCGGTGATGATGAGAAACCGCGGGGGCTCCACCTCATCCGGTCCGTCCAAGCGACGTCTAGAGTCCGGTCTGGACAATTTTGCTGTTGCCCCTCTCGAGGTTACGATAGCGCGCGAGCGCCCAGAGCGGGAAGAATTTCGCGTAGCCGTGATAGCGCAGATAGAAGACCCGCGGGAAGCCCGTAGCGGTGAAGCGCTCCTCCTTCCACAGGCCGTCCGCGTCCTGATTGGCTTGCAGATAGGCGACGCCGCGGGCGACGGCGGGATGGCCGACCTCGCCCGCCGCCATCAGCGCGAGCACGCCCCAGGCGGTTTGCGAGGCGGTGCTCGCAGCCTTCTCATAGCCCCGATAGTCGAGCTTGTAGCTGTCGCCGTCCTCTCCCCAGCCGCCGTCGTCGTTCTGGATCGCGACGAGCCAGTCCACGGCGCGGCGCATGGCGCGATGCTCTGGCTTCAGTCCCGCCGCATTGAGCGCGCAGAGCGTCGACCAGGTTCCGTATATATAGTTCATTCCCCAGCGGCCGAACCAGCTGCCGTCCGGCTCCTGCTCGGCGAGCAGATAATCGACGCCCGTCTTCAGGCTCGGGCTCGTCTCCATCTTGTCGCCGAGCTGGGCGAGCATGGAGACGCAGCGCGCCGAGACGTCGGTCGTCGGCGGATCGAGCAGCGCGCCGTGATCGGCGAAGGGGATGTGGTTGAGATAATAATATTCATTGTCGGCGTCGAAGGCGCCCCAGCCGCCATTCTTGCTCTGCAGCCCCTCGACCCACTCGCGCGCGCGGGCGATGCGCTCGTCATAGGGGCGGTCGGAGCGTCCGCCGCAAGAGCGGTCCATGGCGGTCACGACGACGGCGGTGTCGTCCACATCCGGATAATGGGCGTTGGCGTATTGGAAGGCCCAGCCGCCGGGGCGCACATTCGGCCGCTGCACGGCCCAATCGCCCTTCACATCCAGCACCTGCAAGGGCGCGAGCCAATCGAGCCCGGCGCGCGCGCGCGCCTCCTCCTCGACGCCGCCGACCTCGAGCAGCGTGTGGCAGGCGAGCGCCGTGTCCCAGACCGGCGAGACGCAGGGCTGGCAATAGGCCTCGTCCTCCTTGATCACCAGCAGGCGCTCGATCGATTCGCGCGCGAGCCTCACCCGCTCGTCCGAGGCGGGGACGCCGAGCACCTCATACATCAGCAGGCTGTTGACCATGGCCGGGAAGATCGCGCCGAGCCCGTCGACGCCATTCAGCCGCTCGGTCACGAAGGCTTCCGCCGCATGAATCGCGCGCTGGCGCGGGCCCTTCGGAAAATAGGCTTCGGCGGCGCGCAGCAGTCTGTCGAGCGCGCCGAAGGCCGCCATGAGCGCGGGATGCTGATGCGCGCCCTTGGGCCACTCCTTCACCTCCTCCGGCGGCGTGGTGAAGATTTCGCCGATATGCACGCCGCGCCGGTTGACGGCCTTCGGCTTCAGAGCCTGCAGCACCAGCAGCGGCACCAGGACGGTGCGGCCCCAATAGGAGATCTTGTCGATATGGAAGGGAAACCATTTCGGCAGCAGCATGATCTCCACCGGCATGGCCGGCACGCCGCGCCAGGGAATCTCGCGATAGAGCGCGAGCAGCGCGCGCGTGAACACATTGCTGCGCGCCGCGCCGCCATGGGCGAGGATCGTCTCCCGCGCGCGCTTCATATGCGGCGCGTCGATGTCGTCGCCGATCATCTTCAGCGCGAAATAGGCCTTCACGCTGGCGCTCATATCGAAGCCGCCCTCGTGGAACAGAGCCCAGCCGCCATGCGCGCCCTGAATGCGGCGTAGATAGGCTGCGATCTTGCCCTCGAGCGCATGGTCGATCGGCTCGTCGCGGAAATGGCGCATCAGCACATATTCCGCCGGGATCGTGGCGTCCGCCTCCAGCTCGAAGCACCAATGGCCGTCGCCTCTGGCGAGCGCCTGCAGCGCTGTCGAAGCGCGCGCGATGCTTTCGTCGAGCGATTCCGGCGTCTCGATCGCAAGGGCGGTCGCTGTCATCTATTCGCGCTCCTTCGTTCGGGCTTTCGATCGGTCATAGCAATCCCTTCGTCTCTCTCGATTTTTCAAAGGATGAGCCGCTAGCGTCACGGACGCGCGACACGCAGCGCCGGCGCTTCCGCGCCGCTCGGCGGCCTGACGACGATCTCGACGTCCTGCCCGAGCGCGACCAGAAAACGCAGCAGCCGCTCGACCGAGAACTGACGAAAATCGCCGCGCAGCATTTTGGACACGTCCGGCTGCTTGACTCCGAGCAGGCCGGCGGCCTCGACCTGCTTCAAGCCGCGCTCCTTCATCAGCCGGCCGATCTTGCCGATGAGCTGCGCCTTGAGCGTGTTTTCCGCGCCGGAGGCGGCGGCTTCGTCCGTCTCGGGCGCTTTCATCGTTCCGGGTCCACTGACATTCGGAAGGCCTCCTCACCTTGACGCTCGCCCGCTTCGCGGGAGAGGGGCGGCCGGCGTTTCGCGAAGTCTCGATGACGCCCCGACTCTCCGCCCTCTCCCGCATAGGAGGGTTCGGGGAGGGGCGCCGCGCGCGCGACCCTGCTCGACTCGATTCGAGTTCATATGGTGATCTAACCATATCGTCAAGCGTCGGACCGGGCTGGCTCATCGCTTGCTACCAATGTCCACGGGTCCGCTCCGGGTCGCACGGAGCGCGGATGTTTGTTCGAAAGGGGTCAGCCCATGGACGATCTTTTTGTGATTTGTCGCACAGGCCACATAGAGGACGGCCAAGCCACCGGCTTCGTCTTGATGCGCGCCTATGACAACGGCGACAGCAATCCCTGGCCGATCCTGATTACCCGCAAGGGTAACAACTTCTACGGGTTCGAGAACTCCTGCCCGCATGAGCAGATGCGTCTCGACACCTCCCCAGGCAACTTTCTCGACGAGAGCGGCAATTTCCTCGAATGCGGGCAGCATCACTCCCAATTCGATCTCGACACCGGTCATTGCTTCATCGGCCCGTGCCAGGGCGGGAAGCTGACGCCGATCTCGCTCGTCGTCGACGACGGCGACCTCTGCATCACCGGCGTGTTGCTGGCGGACGAGTGACGGGACCGAGAAACTGGATACGAGAGGACAGCGAGGATAATTCATGACCGACATGGCGGAACTGCAAAAGCGCAAGCAGCCTCTCAATCTGGCGATCGTCTATTGTGATCCGGACGCCTTCATCGCCAATTATCTGGGCTGGCTGGAGATCACCACCTTCATCACCGCCCTTCGCGCCGGCGACGTGACGGTTCCCGCCGATGGCGTCACGCCCAAGCTCACCGATCAGCAGATGAAGGCCGCCGCGGCGGTCACTTATGGCGGCGATGCGCTCTTCGCCTTCTTCATGACGGCGGCGCTCAAGGGCGATAAGGCGGCCGCCGACAAGGTCGAGGCGTCGCTCATCGAGAGCTACGGCAAGGATTTTCCCGGCGCCACCGCGCTGTGGAGCTTCCGCACGCCGATGGACCCGCCGATCAGCCTCGAGGATCATGTCGGCGCCGCCGGCAAGAAGCTGCTGCTCGCCGATATTCCGCCGCCGCCGCTGCGCGCCAAGGAGAATTGGAACACCGGCATCCGCTTCTTCGAGCAGGCCCGCAAATCCAATTTCGTCCATGAGATCATGTATCCGCTGGCTCTGTGGAGCCGCGAGCGCTGGACCGACACGCTGGAGAAAGGCATCTCCTTCCTCACCCATATCGAGGATAATGTGCCCGTTCTCCGCGAGGTGCTCGAGGAAAAGCGCAATGATCAGGCATTCGTCGCCAATCTGCTGCTGAAATTGGCGCCGGCGATCGATCAGGAGCTCACCGAGGACATGGAGGGCTTCCTGCGCTCTCTGGCGCGCCGCAACTGAGCCAGCGCGAGCGCGGCGTATGTCGTCCCGTCATACGCCGCGGCTAGCCTCGTCCTTTTCCGATTCGCCGCCGGCGACGGGAGAAGTGGGAGGCCGTCATGAATAATTCGCCGCTGCTCGTCTCGGTGACGATAGCGCCCAAGCACGAACGCGATTGGGAGGAGCTCGTCGAAGCGCTCGCGCGCCTGTCCGCCGGCGCGCCGGGACTGCGTGTCTCCGATCTCGATGGGATCGGCGGCGCGCAAGCGCTGCTGGAAGCCGCGAGCGAGGAGCGGCTGCGCGAAATCGTCGCGCGCTTCCAAGAATTATCGCCCGTCGAGGCGATCATCGGGCCGCCGCGCGTCGCCTATCGCGAGCGCCTGTCGCGACGCCAGGAGATCGACTTCACCCATAAGCGGCCCGGCCAATATGCCCGCGTGAAGCTCGTTTTCGATACGGATGGCGCGGGCGGCGAGATTTTCGAAAATCGCGCGTCGGAGAAATCCATTCCGGCGGAATTCGTCGACGGCGTGGAGCGCGGCGTCGTCTCCGTCGTCGAGAGCGGCGTCCTGCTCGGTTGTCCGGTCGTGGAGCTGAAGGCGGCGCTCGTGGACGGCGCCGGCCATGGCTCCGATTCCTCCGTGCTGGCGTTCGAGATCGCGGCGCGCGCCGCGACGCGCGAGGCGCTCGCGAGAAGCAGCGAATTGCTCGAGCCGATCATGAGCGTCGAGACTGTGGCGCCCGATGATGTTGCGGAAGCGGTGATCGAGGATTTGCGCGGCCGACGCGCGGAGGCGCTGAAATCCGAGCAGGGCGATGAAAGGACGCGGATCGCGGCGACCGCGCCGCTCGCGGAATTGCTCGGCTATGGCGAGGCGCTCGGCAGCCTGACCAAAGGGCGCGCCAGCTATAATTTGCGCTTCAGCCATTATGCGCCGACGGATGACACGCCGTTCCGGCCCGCGGCAGCCGCGCGGTCCAGCGCCGCGGTGAGACAATAGCGGCAGCCTGACAATGAGGAAACGCCGGCCCGAAAGCTCCGGGCCGGCGAAGGTCGATCAGCGCGAGTAGAACTCGATGACCAGATTCGGCTCCATGTGCACCGGATAGGGCACTTCGGAGGGAAGCGGCACGCGCATGAGCTTGGCCGTCATCTTCTGATGGTCGACCTCGTAATATTCCGGCACATCGCGCTCGGCGAGGCCGACGGCCTCGAGCACGATGAGGATCTGCCTGGAGCTTTCCTTCACCTCGACGACGTCGCCGGGCTTCACCAGATAGGACGGAATGTTCACCCGGCGGCCGTTCACCTTGATGTGGCCGTGGTTGATGAACTGGCGCGAGGCGAAGACCGTCGGCACGAATTTGGCGCGATAGACCACGGCGTCGAGACGACGCTCCAGCAGGCCGATCAGATTGTCGCCCGAGTCGCCTTTGATGCGGATCGCCTCCGCATAATATTTGCGGAACTGCTTCTCGGAGATGTTGCCGTAATAGCCCTTGAGCTTCTGCTTGGCCTTGAGCTGCGTGCCGAAGTCCGAGGGCTTGCCCTTGCGGCGCTGGCCGTGCTGGCCGGGGCCGTATTCGCGACGGTTCACCGGGCTCTTCGGGCGGCCCCAGATGTTCTGTCCGAGACGGCGATCGATTTTATATTTGGCTTCGGCGCGTTTCGTCACTTGCCGGCGTCCTTTTCTGTGGCTGCCTCGCATAGCGAGGCAACGACGGGACGTCGCGCCGGCCCCTGTCGAGGCGAGCGTCGCCGAACCACGTTCCCGCGCTGCGAGGACATTGCCTCTAGCGTCAAAAGAACGCGCCCTCCTCTGCCGGAAACCGGCCGACAGGCCGTTCCAGGAACGACCACGGGTGCGGGCCGGCGAAGGTTTCCCCGCGCCGGACTGGGGGTGAATATCCGCAGCCGACGCGCAAGTCAAGAAAAAGGCCGGCGCGCGGGATGCGGGCCGGCCGGGAATGGCGAAGCGATGAACGCTCGCTCGGCGGCGCTCAGGGCCACCAGATCGGCGCGATGCCGTCGCGATAGGGCAGCACCTCGAAGCGGCGGCGGTTCGGCAGCGTCTCCTGCATGAACCAGCTGCGCTGATTGTCCTCCATCGGCTGATAGGCGAAATAGGTCGCCTCCACCATGTAGCGATTGGTCGAGCCGACCGGCACGACCGGGCCCGGATCGAGCCAGCTGCGGCGCGGAACGACGAGCGGCTGGCGCACATAGGGGATGGGGCCGGTCGCCACGACGATTCCCTCCGCGGGAATGAAATGACGATGCGCGGAGCGATGCGTTTTGGCGAGCGCCTCGCCCGCCGTCGCGAGGGCGAGAAGGCAGGCGAGTCCGGCCGACAAACTAACGAAATGACGCATCCTCATCTCCTGATTCCGATATCGACAGGATCATAACCAATCGCGTCGCCGAGCGATACCGGCGGTCGCGAATGGCGCCTCATGAAAGCTGAAAGCGGTCCGACGAAAGCGCCGAACCGCCCCTAGGTAGGCATGGCGCT
The DNA here is from genome assembly GCF_036560965.1 of Methylosinus sp. Taxonomy (NCBI): domain Bacteria; kingdom Pseudomonadati; phylum Pseudomonadota; class Alphaproteobacteria; order Hyphomicrobiales; family Methylocystaceae; genus Methylosinus; species Methylosinus sp. The sequence continues at coordinate 24,129 of NZ_DATBQF010000020.1, forward strand.
CAGTGGCGCGCCGCGCGCTTTTTCGCGGCGGCCTTGGTGGGCTCGGCGTCGCTCGCGGGGGCGGCGGCGAGGCAGCCCGGCCCGTCCGTCTTGGGGAAGGCGCGAGCCAGCGCCTTATTCTCGCCGGTGGGCAGATAATAGACGCGGTCGAGCAGGCAGCCCATGACGCGGCGATCCATCGGCTTCGCCCCGACGCCGCAGGCGATGCCGGCGATCTCCATCGACAGGCTGGCGTTGACCAGCCGCACGGCGAGGCAGGAGCGCTCGCCCGCCGCCGCGGCGGCGACGCCGCCTTCACGCAGCGACAATTTGATCTCGGCGGCCTCGAAGGCGCCGGCGCGCGTCACCAGCGGCGTCGGCTGGCCGATGCGCACCACGGAGAGGCCGGCCTGGGCGGCGTGGCGCGCCACATCGAGGAAGAAATCCGAATTGCCGAGCTTCTCGCCGGCCGGCTGCAAAATATCCAGCCGCAGATAGGGCCTGCCATTGTCGAAGGCGCCGAAGGCGTGCGCCTCCTGGCGGCCGCCCGAGGGAAGCAGCGGATCGAAGGTGGATTTGGGCTCCTTGTCGATCTCGGGCGCCTCGAGCCGGAAGGCGGCGACGCGCTCGGGACGGACCAGAGGCGCGGAAGCCGGCGCGACGGCGGCCGCCGGGGCGGCGGCGCCGACAGCGACTGCGGTCGCGGCCTCCTGCGGCGCGCGGACGAAAGCGAGCGATCCCGCCAGCACCAACAGCGCCGCGACGCCCATCAGCGATGCGGCGAGATTGCCGAGCGGCCGGGCCCTCAGCGGGCCGGAGCCATAGGGGAGGTCATCGCCGGAAACCGACAAACTCATAACGCTACTCCAACCGCCCGAACTCTACGCGGGCTTCGACGACTATGATCGGGCGAACGCGCCCCGAGATCGGCCTATTTGCCCCTGAACATTGGCTTTAAGCGTAAACATTCCGTTGAACATAGTCGCGTTTTCGCTGGGTCGCGTCGCGACGGCCTCGGCGCGCCGCTCGCCGCGCGGTCGAGACAAACTTCGGACAAGAAACCTTAGGAGAGAGAAGCGGTCGGATACGACTATCCGCGCGACAGGGCGTCGCTGTCGTCCTGCAACACAGAGGAAAACGCATGAAGATTCTCGTAACGGCGGCGGTAGCGACCTTGATCTCTTTTCCGGCCTACGCCGAAAAGGTCGCCGTCGGCTGCCAATTGGTGGCGCAATACAGTGAAGATCAAGTCGGTTATCTTCTGGGCGAGGCCCGTTCGGTCATCGGCGATCAGGAAACCAATCGCATCTACGGCCATTACGTCAGCCTGCGCAGCGCCTGCCAATATGACGGCGCCGCCACCCGCGTGGTGAATCTCCCGCCGGCCTTGCGCGACCTGCTCGCTCAGAACGGCGTCGACATCCGCCGTTTCGCCCGGCGCATGTGAGCCGCCGCGTCAGTGACGGCGGCCGCGCTTGCGGGCGGCCGCGGCCCCCTGAATCTGCGCCTTGCAGGCGCGGCTGAGCCCGCTGAAATTGGCCTTGAGGCAGCTCTCCACCGCGGCGGCGTCGGGCACATAGCGCTCGCAGTATTTATAGGCGTCGTCGGTGCAGGCCGAGCGCTGGCGGGCGGTTCCGTGAGGCGCGGCCTCGGCCGACGCCGCGCAGACCAGCAAGAATGCGCATCCCAAGAGCAGCCTCATCGCCGTCCTCCCTTTCCTGCTTTCGCGCCGCGTGGCGCGAAATTGCCACAATCAAGTTAGGCGCGGCGCGCTGCGCGGCAATCGGCCGCCGCAATCATCGTAAATAGGGCTCCAAATCCGCTTCGGGGCGAGCCGGCTCGGGCGAGGGCTTGAAATCGGCGCGGCGCATCTATTTAATAAGCACACTCATCAAAAGCACCGCTATAGAAAGCGCGCCTAATGCCTTCGCCGCCGCCGACGACTTTCTGCTTCCTGCTGCATGATGCGGCGCGGCTGATGCGCAAGCGTTTCGAGCAGAATGCCCGCAAATTGGGCCTGACGCGCGCGCAGACGCAGGCCCTGGCTTATCTGTCGCGCAATGAGGGCGTCAGCCAGTGCGTCCTCGCCGAAATGCTCGATCTGGAGCCGATCACGCTCGGCCGCACGGTGGACCGGCTGCAGGCGCAGGGCTTGGTCGAGCGCCGCCCCCATGAGACCGACCGGCGCGTCTGGCTGCTGTTTTTGACCGATGCGGCCTGGCCCGTCGTCGAGGCCATCGTCCCGATCTCCGAGGCGACGCGCCAGGAGGCGCTGGCCGGCGTCAGCGACGAGGATCGGGCGACATTGATGCGTGTGCTGGAGACGGCGCGCGGCAATCTGCTCGAGACGATGATCTGTTCCGCCAAGAAGCCGAAGACGAGGAGCGCGAGCGGCTGAGCGGCCGAGCGGCGATCCGCAGGAACGAGGCGAGAGCGATGCGGACGGCGGCGCCCGCATCGCAGTGAGAGTGGAAGGCGTCCATGGAACTCGTCAAATATGCGCTCAAGTTTCGGCTGACGTTCTACGTCCTGGCCATTCTGATGACGTTCCTCGGCGGCGCCGCGATCGTCTCGACGCCCAAGGACGTGTTTCCGAACGTCGACATTCCGGTCGTGACGGTCATCTGGACCTATACCGGCCTCTCCACCGCCGAGATGGAGAGCCGCGTCACCACCTACGCCGAGCTTTCGACGAGCAACAATGTTAACGGCATTCGCAACATGGAGAGCCAGACGCTGCAAGGCGTCGCCGTGCAGAAAATCTATTTCCAGCCCGATGTGAACATAGAGCTGGCCATCGCCCAGGTGGTGTCGGCGATGAACTCCATCCGCGCGCTGATGCCGCCCGGCATCAACCCGCCGACCGTCATCCGCTATTCGGCCTCGCAAGTGCCGGTCATTCAGCTGGCGCTCTCCAGCAAGAGCCTCAATGAGCAGCAGCTCTACGACATGGGCCTCTATCGCGTCCGCCAGCAGCTGACGACGACGCCCGGCGTCACGCTGCCGACGCCCTGGGGCGGCAAGCAGCGCCAAATTATGGTCGATCTCGACACGGCGACGCTGCAGGCGCGCGGCCTGACGCCGCTCGATGTCGTCAACGCCGTCACCACCGGCAATCTGGTGGTCCCGTCGGGTCTCGTGAAAATCGGCGATCTGCAATATGTCGTGCGCCTCAATTCGACGCCCGACGCGCTGACGACGCTCAATAATATTCCGATCCGCGTGGCCGATGGCGCGCCGCTGCTGATCCGCGACGTGGCGCAAGTGCGCGACGGCAGCCCGCCGCAGCAGAATATCGTGCGCGTCGACGGCTCGCGCGCCGTGCTGCTGACCATATTGAAGAACGGCAACGCCTCGACGCTCAATGTCGTCGAGAATGTGAAGGCCGGCATCGCCAAGCTGCGCGAGGCGATCCCCAAGGACACGAATATCGCCGAATTGTTCGATCAGTCGGTCTTCGTCTCCAACGCCATATCGGACGTGCTGCACGAGGGCGTCATCGCCGCCGGCCTCACAGCGCTGATGATCCTGCTGTTCCTCGGCTCGTGGCGCTCGACGCTGATCGTCATCATCTCGATTCCGCTGTCGATCCTGACCTCGCTCGCGATCCTCAGCGCGCTCGGCCATACGATCAACATCATGACGCTCGGCGGCATGGCGCTCGCGGTCGGCATATTGGTGGATGACGCCACTGTGGCGATCGAGAACACCTATCGCCTGTTCGAGGAAGGCAAGGATTTCCGCTATGCGGTGGCGGAGGGCGCCGCCGGCATCGCCAAGCCGGCGTTGATCTCGACGCTCGCCATTTGCGCGGCCTTCGTCTCGGTGATGTTCCTCACCGACGCCGCGCGCTTTCTCTTCGTGCCGCAGGCGCTGGCCGTCGTCTTCGCCATGCTCACCTCTTATTTCCTGTCGCGAACGCTGGTGCCCATATTGATGGACCAGCTGCTCGTCCATGAGCATCACGCGACCGGCGAGCGCGAGACCGACGCGCGAGGCTCTGGATTTGCGGCGATATTGACGCGCATTCAGCTCGGCTTCGAGCGCGGCTTCGAGGCGATGCGCGGCCAATATGCGCTGCTGCTGACCGCGGTGATGCGGCATAGGGGCCGCACGCTGGCCGCCGTCGGCGGCGTCTTCGCCTTCGGGGCGTTTTTGTTCATGTCGGTCGGCGAGGATTATTATCCGCAGATCGACGCGGGCCAGATGACGTTGCATGTGCGCGGCCGCTCCGGCCTGCGCATAGAAGAGACGGAGAGGCTCTTCCAGAAAGTGGAGGGCGTCATCCGCGAGGCGATCCCGCCGCATGATCTGGCGCTGCTCATCGACAATATCGGCCTGCCGCAGATCACCTACAACTTCGCCTTCTCGGACGGCACGACGGTCGGCTACAATGACGGGCAGATCATGATCTCGCTCGCTCATGGGCATGCGCCCACGGCCGGCTATATGCGGCGGCTGCGCGAGCTGCTGCCGCAGCGCTTTCCCGATTCGATCTTCTATTTCCAGCCGGCCGACATCATCACGCAGATTCTGAACTTCGGCCTGCCCGCGCCGATCGCGGTGCGCGTCGTCGGCCGCGATGCGCCCGGCAACAAGATCATCGTGCGCAAGCTGCTCGACCGCGTCAAGCAAGTGCGCGGCGTCGTCGACGCGCATATTCATCAGATTCTCGACGCGCCGGAGTTCTTCGTCGATATCGATCGCTGGAAGGGTCAGCAGCTCGGCGTCAGCGTCCAGCAGATCGCCAACAATGTGAACATCTCGCTGAGCTCGTCCTTCCAGGTGACGCCTAATTTCTGGTCGGATCCGGTCTCCGGCATTCCCTATCAGGTGGCGGTGCAGACGCCGGAATATCGCATCGCCTCGCTCAACGCCTTCGCCAACACGCCGGTCTCCGATCTGACCGGCGGGGCCTCGGCGCAGGTCGATCTGTTGACCAATGTCGCGCAATGGACGCGCGGCGCGGAGCAGACCGTCGCCACCCATTCCAACACGCAGCCGACCTATGACGTCTACGCCAATGTTCAGGATCGCGATCTCGGCGGCGTCGAGCGCGACTTGCGCAAGGCGATCGCCGAGATCGAGCCGGAGCTGAAGCCCGGCAACTACATCGTCGTCCGCGGCCAGATCGAGAGCAAGAATCAGGCTTTCGCGCGCCTCGGCCTCGGCCTCGTCGCGTCCATGGTGTTCGTCTATCTGCTGATGGTGGTGAACTTCCAGAGCTGGGGCGATCCCTTCGTCGTCATTCTCGCTCTGCCGATCGCCTTTTGCGGCATCGTCTTCGCGCTGTTCGTCACCGGCACGACCTTCTCCATTCCGTCGCTGATGGGCGCCATCATGTCGGTCGGCGTCGCCTCGGCCAATTCCATTCTGCTCGTCACCTTCGCGCGCGAGCATCGCGAGGCGACGGGCGTCTCCGCCGAGGAAGCGGCGATCGAGGCCGGTCTGACCCGCATACGCCCCGTCATCATGACGGCGGCGGCGATGTTCGTCGGCCTGCTGCCGATGTCGCTCGCGCTCGGCGACGGCGCCGAGCAGAACGCCGCGCTGGCGCGCGCGGTGATGGGCGGCATCGCTTTCGGAACCTGCTCGACCCTGCTCTTCGTGCCCTTCCTCTATTCGATCCTGCGGCGCGCGGATGTGAAGCCTCTGAGGGATTATCTATGACCGAAATGTCGCAGCCGCAGGGACGCGGATTCGCTTCGACCGGCGTCGGCGTGCGCGAGGCGCCGCCGCCGCGTCTGAGAAAGCTGCCCTTCCTTTTTCTCCTCGCTCTGCTCGCCATCGTGCTGCTCATCGGCATGCGCCGCCATGCGGCGCGCGAGCAAGACGCGCAAAGCTTTCAGCAGGAGCAGGCCAATGCGCCGCTCAGCCTGCGCGCGACCAAGGTCACGAAAGTCGCCGGCCCCGTGCGCATAGAGCTGCCCGGCCAGACGCTCGCCTGGGAGCAGGCGCGGCTCTTCGCGCGCGCGACCGGCTATATCGCCGAGCGCCGCGTCGATATCGGCAGCAAGGTGAAGCAGGGCGATCTTCTGGTCCGCATCTCCGCGCCCGATCTCGACCAGCAATATGCGCAGGCGCAGGCGCAGCTCGCGCTCTACAAGGCGCAGCTCTTGCAGTCCAAGGCGCAGGTGGAGCAGACCAAGGCCAATCTGAACCTCGCCAAGCTGACCTTCGGCCGCAGCTCGCAGCTCGTCAAAAACAATTACGAGAGCAAGCAGAACAACGACATCAACGCCGCCAATGTCGAGACGCAGAACGCCAATCTCCAATCCGCGCAGGCCGGCGTCGAGGTGGCGATAGCCAATATCGCCGCGGCGCAGGCCAATGTCGATCGGCTGAAGCAGCTCGTCGGATTCAAGGATGTGACGGCGCCGTTCAAGGGCGTGGTGACGGCGCGCAACATAGAGGTCGGCGATCTCGTCAGCGCCGACGCCAATAGCGGCACGCCGCTGTTCTCCATGGCGCGCGACGATATTCTGCGCGTGCAGGTGTCGGTGCCGCAATCGGAGGCGGCTGGCCTCGTCGATGGGCTCGAATCCAAGGTGCAGGCGCCGGAAATGCCCGGCAAGACTTTCAAGGGGCGCGTCGCGCGCAACGCCAACTCGCTCGCCTCGGCCTCGCGCACCTTGCTCACCGAGGTGGACGTGCCCAATCCGACCGGCGAGCTGCGGCCCGGAATGTTCGTGCGCGTGGCGCTGGAAATTCCGCGTCCGCGGCCGCTGGTCAATATTCCGGCGCCGTCGATTCTCTTCGGCGCCGACGGGCCGCGCGTCGTGGTGATCGACAAGGACGATGTCGTGCGCGTCGCCAAGATCGCCATCGCCCGCGATTTCGGCGCCAATGTCGATGTGGAGCAGGGGCTTTCCGGCGACGAGACGATCGCGCTCGATCCGCCCGTCGACATTCGCGACGGCCGCAAGGTGTCGATCCGCAAGTGAGGCCGGCTCGGCGAGCCTGCGAGGCGCGCGGTCAGGCGGGAGCGCGGAAAAAGCCCGAAGGGCGGCCCGTCACTCGACGTCGAGCGGCGCGGCTCCCTTGGGCGCGCCATCGGCGCCGAGCGTGATCTTCTCGATGCGGGCCTCGGCCTCGCGCAGCAGCGCGTCGCAGCGTTTCTTCAGCGCCTCGCCGCGCTCATAGAGCTTCACCGAATCATCGAGCGAGACGCTGGCTTTCTCGAGCTTGCCGACGATCTCCTCGAGCTCCTGGATCGCCTTTTCGAAGGGCAGCGCGTCTATATCGGAATTGGCGTCGGACAATGGGTTTCCCTTCGGCTCGAGGCGGCGCCGCCGGGAGAGCTGCGGCGGGGGCTCAGTCGCTCTCTACCACGAAATGCTGCGGGAAGGGCGTGCCGCCGCCGTCGATTTGGCCGGCCGAGCCCGCCGCGCGGCGCAAATTCGGCCGCGCCAGCACGGGGCGCAGAATGGCCGGAATCACCGCGCGGTTGATATAGGCGCCAAAGCAGGTGTGCAGGCCATAGCCCCATAAAATATACTCGCCCCAGGGGCGGTCGACGCGGAACTCGTTCGGCTTCTCGATCTTCAGGGGATCGAACATGGCCGAGAGATTGGCGGCCAGCACCATGGCCCCCTCCGGTATCTTGCGCGCGCGGAGGGTGTTGGCGGCGATCACCGTCGTGCGATTGGCGCGGCGATAGATGACCGGATTGACCGGGTTGAAGCGCAGCGCCTCGAAGAGATAGGCGCCGAGCAGCGCCTCGTCGCCCGCCTGCGCCGCGGCCTGCGCGCCGGCCAGCGCCTCGGGCCGGTCGAGCAATTGGTCGAGCGCCTGAACCGAGGCTTTGGAAATGGTCGGGATCGCGCCGATGACGAGGCCGATGAGATTATTGCGAATGGCGAGATCGTCGAATTCCGGCGCGCCTTTCTGCAGCTCCAGCGCGCGGCCGATTACATCGTCCTTCGTCTCGCCGCTGGCCTTGCGCGCGACGATGGCCGCGTCGATGGCGGCGCGCAGATCGGCGGCGGCCATCAGCGCTCTGGTCTCGATCGCCGGATCGCCCTTCAGATCGACGAACAGCCACCAGAACAGATTGGTCGCCCATTGGATGGCGTCCGTCTCGGCCTGCGCCGACACGCCGAAATAATCGGAGACGATCGCGGCCGGAACGCGCAGCGTCAGCTCCTGCGGCACGTCGATGCGCGTCGGAAAGGCGCTCGCATAGGCCTCGGCGCGGGCGCGGGCGAGCGGCGTCACCACCGCCTCGACGTCGTCGCGGCGCATGGCGAGCTTCATCAGCGAGGTGTCGTGCTGATATTGCGCCGTATTCTGCATGCCGAGGAAGAAATTGGGGCCGCTGGTGATGGCGCGCATCTTCGGCTCGTAGACGACCGCGAAATCCTCCTCGCGGTCGAGCACCTCGATCACATCGCTGGCGCGCAGGACGAAGGCGGTGCCATTGTTCTCGTAGCTGGTGATCAGCTGCTTGCCGATCACGAAATTCGGCAGCACGGCGCGGAACACGGCGGATATTTTGATCAGCGAGCTCGGCAGCGTGAGCGCCCCGACCAGACGCTCCTTCAGCGTTCCCTTGCCGGTGGCGAGCGCGCGCGCCGTCACCGCGATCAGCGAGAAGAAGGCGACGACCGCGTCGATGAGCGTCAGCGCATAGGCGCGCGCAGCGGCGAAGAAATTCTTCAACAAGGTCATCGTCTTCTATCCTGCTCCCGGGCTCAGGTCGGATCGACCGTGCCCATGCCGATCATGCGCAGAGCAGTGAGGCTCGGCACGAAGAAATAGTCGCCGCCGCGCGTCTCCACGAATTGCGGCAGACCCTCGGCGATGTAAGGCGGCTTGCCCGACGCCGGGTCGGACGGCACCACGAATTTCGCCTTCGGCCCATTGCGATCGCGCGCATAATCGTCCGGCGTGTCGGCGCCCTGTGAATGATTGCCGACGATGGGGCATGTGTCATTGCCGGCGTGCGCGTCGACGCCGTAATGAATCCATTGCTGCTGGACGAATTCGAACTGGCGCGCCAGGCTCGAGCAGACGACGAGCATGACGATGCCATGCTCGTCCGCGTCGGTCGTGTCGGGGCCGGAGGAGCCATAGGGCAGGCCGCGACGCAGGATGCGGCGGCGATTGTTGAGCACAGAGCCCGCCGCCTGCTTTGGCTGGCCGGCGGCGACCCAGGGGTCGAGCGCGTCGCGCGTGTTCACGCGGCGCGTATGCGAGGTCATCGGGCAGGCGCCGCCGTCGGGATCGTCACGATAGGTGAAGTCGACGAGCTCGCGCTCGCGCGCGGCCGAGCCTTCCGGATATTGCTCGTTGAACGCCTGCCAGGCGGCGAAATCCTTCGCCTTGACCAGCGGCACGCCGTCCGACCAGCGGCCGGCCATTTTGGCGACCAGAGTCTCGCGCGCCACGCTCACATCGGCGATGCCGCGTACGGTGGCGAATTTCTCGGCCTGATCGTCGATGAACTTGCGCCAGGAGGCGACATTCTCGTGCAATTTGCGATAGGCCAAGAACGTGCCGTTGCGGCTGAAGGAGAGCGGCATGGCGGAGCCGGGAATCTCCTGCGCCTCGTCCGGATAGCCGAGCAGAAACTCGCCCGCCGCCAGCGCGCGCCAAACGCCATTGCCGTCGACCGCGCCCTGGCCGATCGACGCCGCCTGCTCCTTGTCGGCCGCATATTGCCCCTCGAACACCGGATCGCTGATGCCGTCGGAGAAGCCGAAATGCTCCTTCGGCGTCGGCCGCCCCTGCGCGTCGAACAAAGCGGTGAGGTCCTGATAGAGCGGTTGGCTCGGGTCGTCCGGCGGATTATGGCCGCCGACGACGCTCACATGATGTTGCGCGGCGAGAGCGACGATCGACTCGGTCACGGCGTCGAGATCCGCGGGAGTCGCCGTATAATGCTGATTGAGGACGATGAGGATATGGACCGCGGTCTCCGGCGTCGCCGGCTGCCAGACCTTGTCCCATTTCGACTGCCATTTCGGGCCGGAGAAATCGTCGCCGAGCATGCGCGCGCGCTTGGCCATGCCGTCGATGAATTCGTCCGGCAGGCCGCGCAGCGTGCGCGTCGGCACGCCGAGCGCGAGCAGGCCATAGAAGGTGAAGGCGATATTGACCGTGATCGCCGGCGGCTCGGCCGCGTCGCCGGAGCCTTTGCTGTCCAGCGCCGAGGTGACGCGCGGAAGCAGCTCCGTCACGAAATGGCGGCCATTGGCGGCGGGAGTCCTGCGCTCGTCGCCGCCGATGGTCAGCAGCACGGTGCGGCCCTTGAAATAGCCCTGCTTGGGATAGGCTTCCAGAATATTGCCTTGAATATCCGCGAGGTCGAGAACGACTGACATTTTCCGCCCCTAGATTCCGATGGCCCCGGCCTTTTGCGTCGGCTCTGCGACGTCGTCCGGCTTGCTGGCGTCGATGAAAGATTTGAACGAGTCGTAGAGGCTCTGCGCCGAGGCTTCGTCGGAGCCCGCCGCGTCGAATTGCCGGTCGATGGCGAAGCGCGTGAATTGGCGACGCAGATAGAGCGCCTTCAGAACATCCGGCAGAGTGGAGCTCGGCGCCGCGGGGAAGGGCTTCTTGCCGAAGTCGAGGACATAGAAAAAGATCCCCGCTCCGGCGGCCGCGACGCCGGCGAGGAGCGCGATCAGTCCGCCGAGCAAGCCTTGCAGGAAATGCGGCAGCAGCCAGAAATAGACCAGCCCCGCGACCACGGCCAATATCGCCAGCCCGGCGAGGCCGAGCTTTTGCAGCGACAGATTCGGCAGCTTGTCCGCCGGCACGCCGTCGAGCCAATAATCGTGGAACGGCATCGTCGTCTCGATCTGGCAGTCGGCGATATATTTGGCGAAGCTCGCGGCGTCGGTCACGCGCGCCTCGAAGCCGAGGCAATATTTGAAGACCTCCTTCAGATCGGCCTCCGACCGCGTCCACAGATCGCGAAGATAGGAGTCGCGTTCGGAATCGGCTCCGCTCGCCGCGTCGAAATCCGAGGAGAAGAACAGGAAGGGACAGGAGAGGTGATCTTGCGGCTGCGCGATCACCGGATTGAGCATGTCCTTGTATTTCTGGTCGATCGACAACGCCGGGCCGGCCGCGACGAGCAGCGTGTTGGGCTGCTCGCGGCCATTGTAGGCGACGTCGTCGATGACGACGAAACGGGCGAAATGATTGCGCGCGCTGCGCGCGAAGGGGCTGTGCTCGCCGCGCGGCAGCAGCGAGAGCCGCTTGCGCAGCGCATGCGTCGGCGAGGCCGAGCCGCCCTGGCCGGCGATGGGCGTTACGCCGATGGGAATGAGCGCCGTGAGAAAATAGGCTCCGCTGTCGAATGTCGGCATGGATGTCCTCTTTCGAGAGAATTCTGTCGTCGAATGAAACGGGTCAGCGCGGCGCCAGCGCCAGCGCGCCGGCGTTGGCCAGATAATCCTCGCGATGCGTCTCGGCGTCCTCGGTGTCGTTGCTGGCCACGGGCGCATGGCCTTCGTAGCCGAGGTCGTTCTGCACCGCGACGAGCTGGCGCACATAGAGCTCGCGGAACTGCTGCGGCGTCGAGGAGGCGTGGCTCTGCTGCAGAGCGAGCAGCGCGCGCCGCACGCGCAGGGCGGCCTTCACATCGGGCTGCGCGGCGCCGGGAACGGAATTATAATAATAATTCGTGTCGATCTGATTGCTGCGAATGTAATTCTTGAACGGCGTGATCGGCACGGAATGCGGATATTTCGTGCTCGTGAACCAGAGCAGATCGAGGCCGTTGGGCAGGCCGTCGGCGAAGGCGTCGATATATTGATCCCAGGTGCCGTTGAAATTGCTGCAGAACAGCAGATAGTCGTTGGAGAGCTTCTGCTTGCCCTGGCCGAGATCGGGCCATTGGTCGCGCTTGACGATGGCCCAGCGCGCGAAATGGATGAAGGAGAGGCCGAGCAGTCCTCCGAGCGAGGAGGGAATCGACCGGGAAATCATGAAGCTGAATCGATTGAACCAAGTCCGCCAGGGTTTCATCGGCGTAATGACGTTCATTCCATAGGCTTTGCCCGTGACGTTCGACATGATGGCGGCCTCGAAAAATTCATACCATTATTCCGCGCTACGGATAACGGCATTCTCTTCAAAAGACAATACGCGGCGCGCTGCGCGACGGCGCCCGGCGCGCTCAAGAATGGTCGTTTATTTCCGCATGTCCCGCAATTCGCAGGATGTTCGGAAATTCGCCGCGCATCGCGCGCTCCACCTCGTCGACGGCGGCGTGCGTGAGGTCGACGGAAAGCTCCGGATCGACGCAGCAATGATAATTGACGACGAGCCCCTCCGCCGTCTCGCGCGCGCGAACGTCATGGACGTCGGTGATGCTTCCGCCCGCCTCGGCGTGACGCGCCAGCGCGTCGGCGATCGCGCGGCGCGTCTGCGGCTCGGCGTCCTGGCCGGTCAGCAGCTGCGGCTCGGAGGGCTCGATATGCGTGTCGATCTCGATCGCCTCGCCGAACTCCTCGCGGATCGCCTGCTCGAGATCGGAGGCGATCGCATGCGCGCGCCCATGCGTCATGCCGCCGTCGAGCTCGAGATCGAGGGTGATGGAGAGGCGCTCGCCGACCAATTGCGCGATGATGTGATGCACCTGTATGCGGCGGCGCGCCGCGACGAGCAGAATGCGCTCGAGCACGGTCTCGTCGTCGACGGCGATCGGATGCGTGGCGAGCGCGATCTGCGCGCCGGGAATCGCGCGCATGACGGCGGCGTTGGCCTCTTCCTTGATGCGGGCGGCGCGCTCCAGCGGCAGCGTCCGCGCGACGCCGATGACGGCCTCGCCCATCACCTTCGGTCCGGCGGTGCGCAGGCGCAGGCTCTCCACTGCTATGACGCCGGGCGTGGCGCGCAAAATCTCCTGGATTTGCGGCACCAGCTCCTGCGGCGCGGCGTCGAGCAGCGTCCCCACCGTGCGGCGGCCGAGCCGATAGCCCGCGATGGCGATGAAAGCCGCGACGCCCAAGGCCGCCAGCGCGTCGCCTTGCGCGAAGCCGGCGCGCGTGGCGGCGAGGCCGATGATCACCAGCGCCGAGGAGACGAGGTCGCTGGAGAAATGCAGCGCATCGGCGGCGAGCGCGTCGCTCTGCGTCTCCTTGGCGACGGCGTCCAGCCGCCGCGCGCGCACGAAATCGACGACGATCGACAGGCCGAGCACGGCGAAGACCGGCCAGCTGGCGTCGACCTCGACGGCCGGGGCGCCGAGCCGTTGCGCGGCCTGGCCGGCGACGACGAGCGCGAGGCCGAACAAGAGCCCGGTCTCGATCAGAGCGGCGAGCGATTCGACCTTGCCGTGGCCATAATGGTGCTTCTCGTCCGCCGGCTTCTCGGCCTGGCGCACGGCGACATAGGTGAGCACTGTGGCGGCGACGTCGGCGGCCGAATGGCCGGCCTCCGAGATCAGCGCCAGCGAGCCGGAGGCGAGGCCCGCCGCGAGCTTGGCGAGCGTCAGCACCGCGCTGGCGGCGATCGACGCCTTCGCGGCCGCAGCCTTGCGCGCCGCCTGGTCGGTCGAGAGATCGGCTGATTTGGTCATGGGCCGGTCGGTTGGTCGGCGTCCCTGCGCGCCGTTCATCCCAGCCTTAACAACACAATGCGACAGGAGCAATCGGCCGGCCGCGCCCGCGGCGCTCGCCACCGCCGCCGATTTCCGCTATGTGGTGGAAAAGAGCGGCAGAAGCAGGAGCTATCAATGCGCGCGAGGACGAGAGATGCGCTGTTCGCCGCCTGCGTCGCGGCGCAATTCGCCGGATCGGCCTTCTGGGGCCCGGCCGCCTCGGCTCAGGCAGCCGCGGTTCAGGCTGTTTCGGCTCAGGAGATCGCGCCCTTCTCGCGCGGCTCTTTCGACAGCATCCGCAAGGCCCATGCGGGCCGTCCGCTCATCGTGCATTTCTGGTCGGTGACCTGCGCGATCTGCGTCGCCGAGCTCGCCGATTGGGGCAAGCTCGCCCGTGAGACGCCGGGCGTCGATTTCGTCTTCGTCAACGCCGATCCCGAGAGCGACCGCCGTCGCGCCGAAGCCCGCATGGAGAAGGCGGGGCTGCGGCAGGCCGCCAATTTCGCCTTTGCCGATCGTTTCGTCGAGCGGCTCTATTTCGAGGTCGACCGCCATTGGGAGGGCGAAATGCCCTTCACCGCGCTCGTCGCCGCCGATGGCGGCCTGATGACGGAGATCGGCGCGCTGGACGATCTGAAGCTCGCGCGCTGGCTCGAGGGCAAGGGCCGGCGCTGAGCCGTCAGCGCGTCGCGCCTGGCGCCCACAGCACGTCTCCCGCGCCGCTGTTGGCGTAGCGCGCGGCGACGAAGAGAAAATCCGACAGGCGATTGACATAGCGCAGCGCCGTGTCGCCGACGGCCTCGTCCGGCGCGGCGGCGAGCGCCACCATTATCCGCTCGGCGCGGCGGCTCACCGTGCGGGCGAGATGGAGATGCGCGGCGGCCGGCGTTCCGCCCGGCAGCACGAAGGATTTGAGCGGCGCGAGCGAGGCGTTGAGATCGTCGATCTCGCGCTCCAGCCGATCGACCTGCGACTGCACGATGGCGAGGCTGGTCTCCGGCAGCGTCTCGCCGGGCTTGAGCGGCGTCGCCAATTCCGCGCCGAGGTCGAAGAGGTCGTTCTGTATGCGCGCCAGCATGGCGTCGAGCGCGGCGTCGGAGGCCGTGGCGAGCCGCGCGAGGCCGATCGTCGCATTGGTCTCGTCCACCGCGCCATAGGCCTCGACGCGCAGGTCGTCCTTGCGCCGGCGCTCGCCGCCGACGAGTGAGGTGGCGCCGGCGTCGCCGCCGCGCGTGTAGATCTTGTCGAGACGGACCATCGGCGGCTCTTCCAGTAGTGGCGGTTCTAGTGTCGAAAGGCGAGGATCGCCAGGATCAGCAGCAGAGCGCAGAATTGCAAGCCCACGCGCCAGCGCATGAGCTTTTGTGAGAGATTGCCGTCGCCGCCGCGCAGCACATTGCCGAGGCCGAGCACGACGACCAAGGCGACGGCGCCGACCGCGCCCAGGACGGAAATATTGGACCAGCTGGACATCATGGGCCCGCTCCTCCCGGAGGCGCTCGCTCTATTGCGGTTTCATGACTAATGGAGCGTGGCGCGATGGGCAAGCCTCGGGCGCGGGGGCGACGCCGGCGCGACGCGGTGAATGTCTGGACGTAGCGCGAGTTCACCGTTCCCGAGGGCGAAGGGGGAGATATGACACGTTGCGGACGCCTTTCGTCCGTAGGGACGACGTCCGGGTACGTCGGAAGCCGACATTCCCCTGACGGCGCACGGTCGGTAATTATCTGCGCTCGTTGTCGACGCTCCAGCCGAGTCGCGGACTATGATAACTAGCGCCACGCCTATATCTAGTGAGACAGCCGAGCGCCATCGCCGCCACCGACCGATGCAACGTACGTTTTTCCGGTATTGCAGTTCGGCGAATCTCGATTAGTGACGGCTTGGCCCCGGGTGAGGTCAGGCCTTGCGCGATTTCGTCGGCGCGCGTCGTTTAACCACCTTCGTAGTCGCCGGCTCCTTTTTTGTCCGCCTTGTTCGACGAGAGGCCCCTGTTGGATCGTCCTCTTTCGGTTCGGCGGCGCCATCCTCGGCGAGGCAGGCTGCGAGAATCCTCTCGATCAAGGGCCGCGTCCTGGCGCTATTGGCGTCCTGCAAGGCGTCCGCCCCCAAGACTTCACGAAAGATCGCCATTCCGACCAGGCAGGCGTTGAACAAGGTCGCGCGTTCGAGCGTCGACGGCCCCGCGAGAGCGGCGGCGACGGGGCTGATGAACTCGGTGAGGCTGCGGGCGCGCAACACTTCCCGCGCTTGCGGATTGGTCAATGAGCGCACGACGATCTGTAGCGTCTCGTTCTGGCCGGAGCCGAAAAACCCGCTCGCGAATTCGTCACTCAGCCGACTCGCATCGAGAGTCGACCGCGTTTCGACCTCCTTTGAGGTCGAGAGAACCGCTGAAAAGAGCTGCTCCTTGGAGCCGAAGGCGCGATGGACCAGCGCCACATCGACTCCGACCTCGGCGGCGATGTCCCGCAGCTTCACATCCTCGTATGAGGCGGTGGAGAAACGCGCGCGCGCCGCTTCGAGTATGCGCCGCCGTGTGATCTCTCCGCCACGTTTTTCCTGAAGCTCCGCCAGCGTCGCCATACCGATCCGCCTCCCGTTTCCGCTCAGATTATTCGCCTTGTGATGAGGGTCAAATGGGTCCGGAAGGCACATGTGTCAACACAGTTGTGTCAACGATGTTGACATTAGGCCGATCTTGCGTATTTTCCTCCTCGGCGCCTCGGACGACGCCCGAGCGCAGGGGAACGAAAGCATGATCGAGAAATATTCCACACATTTGGCGCGGGCGCTTTTCGTCATGGCGGCGAGCGCGAGCGTGGCTCGGGCAGCCGATCTGCCGCATATGAAGCCGCCTATCGCTTTCGCGCCGCCGGCGCCGGCGTTCACCTGGACAGGTCTATACGGCGGCCTGAACGCCGGCGCTGCAGTGGGTGCGGGCTTAGGCGCGAATATGTACGGCGACAAATCGCCGAGCGGCGTCGGCGGCGGCGGGCAGATCGGCTTCAATTATCAATTGTCGCCTCGCTTCGTCATCGGCGCGGAAAATGACCTCCAGGCCTCGAGCCTTAAGGCGCGAGACGACGGCCCCTATCATCGCGACGCGACGCTGCCTTGGTTCGGAACAGCGCGCGGACGCGTGGGCATCGCGCTCACGGAGCCGCGCTTGTTGATCTACGGCACCGGCGGCATGGCCTTCGGCGATCCGAAGATCGCCGGCGACGGAAAGTTGCGCGTCGGCTGGACCGCGGGTGGCGGCGTCGAATGGGCTTTCACGCCTAAATGGTCCGCGAAGCTCGAATATCTCTATACGGACATCTTTCGCGACATCAGGAACAACGCCTCGGATCGGCACGCCCGATTCCACACGATCCGAGTCGGCGTGAACTATCACTTCGATCTGTTCTCGCCGTCGGCGCAGCCGTGACGACGCGAGGGCGGGAATGAGATGGGGACGCCGGTGAGGCGACGCATCCTTCTTCTCGACCCCGATCGGGCCGACGAAGCGCTCGAAGTCGAAGTCCTCGCCTGCGATGAGGCCGTGCTCGCTGTCGCCATGCCGAATACAATCGTGAGCTTCGACTTGATACGGCAAGATGATCGCGCGTACCGCGGCTGGCTCGGCGGTCGCAGCTTCTTGTTTATTCCAGCGCCGTCACAGGGCTCAAATTCGGAGAGCGTCTCGGATCGCGAGGTTCCGACTCGGGCGCGCTCCCGCAGACCTCGAAATCCAACCCCGGAAGACGGCGCCGCGCCGCAACTACGCGGCGCCGGGCGCAAAGGAGCATACTATGGCGGCACTGGATAAAGCGCTTCGACCGACCGTCGCGCTGCTCTGCCTCGGAGCGAGCGCTTGTTCGAGCGTGGAGCCCATCGCCTATTCCGGACTCCCATCCTCGGCGCATTTGGCTCCAAATCGGCAAGACGACGCCAAGCGCATTCCATTTCGCTATGCCGCTGTGACCGACTGGCGAGCGTACAACAAAATCATCATCGATCCCGTCGCGATCTATCGCGGCGCCGATCATCAGTTCGGCGATATGGCCGAAGCGGACAAGGCCTCGCTCGTCGAGCACATGCAGAGCGAATTCGCCGAAAAGCTCAAAAGCCGCTTCAATATCACGGACAGGCCAGGAGCGAATACGCTGCGACTGAAATTGACTTTGACCGGCGCTGTGACGAGCACGCCCGTCCTCAGCACATTGTCCCGCTTCGATCTCGCGGGCGGCCTCTATAATGGCGTGCAGACGGTGCGCGGAGGCGAAGGTCTGATGACGGGCTCGGCAATCTATGCGGTCGAGATACGCGACGCCTCCGACAATCGACTGCTCACGGCCTTCGTCGCCAAGCAATATCCCAGCCCGCTGAATATTCCGGCGAGCGTCGGCGCGCTATCCGCCGCGCGGACGGGGATAGAGAAAGGCGCTGAAGACCTGTTGGAGCAGCTTTCCCATCCGGCGAAGTCCTGACGCCGCTTCCGCTGTGGGTCGCGACGAGACAGCGCGGCCCGAGCGCTCACATCGTCTTCGGCGAGCCGAGTTTCTTTCCATGTCACGGGCGGGGGGCGCTCGATACATACATGAGGAGGCGAGCATGAACGCCATCACCATTCGGCATGGCTTCGAAGTGTTCGATTTGACGCCGCGCATCGGATCTTCGATCGAGATGGATGTCGCGGCGCTGACGCGCGGGGAATATGCGGCCGAGATTCGTGACATTCTGGAACGACGCGGCGTGATCGTCTTTCCTCGGCTGCACATCGATGATGCGCAGCACCTCGCGCTCTCCCGGACGCTCGGCGAGATCGTCCCCTTGCGCGGAGACGGACTTCTGCCGATCACGCTCGACAGACAAGTCGACGCATTCGCGGCCGAATATTTGAGAGGATCGTTCTTTTGGCATTTCGACGGGGCGAGCGACGATGTTCCGGCGCGCGCGGCGATATTGAATGCGAAGCGTTTGTCGCCGACCGGCGGTCAGACTGAATTCAGCAATTGCTACGCGGCTTGGGACGAGCTGCCAGTCTCGGTCAAGACGTCCATCGAAGGACTCCGCGTCGTCCATACCGTCGAAGCGGCCCAGCGTCTCGTGAACCCCACGCCCACGGAAGACGAGTTGCGCCGATGGCGACGTCATACGCCAAAGACCCATCCGCTGGTCTGGACCCACAAATCAGGACGCAAGTCGCTCGCGCTCGGATGCACGGCCTCGCATATCGAAGGTCTGACGCCCGATGTAAGCGGCGCGCTTCTCGCCGAGCTCACGGAATGGGCGACATCGCCACGATTCGTCTATCGGCACGAATGGAGCCTTGGCGATCTTCTCATCTGGGACAACACCGGGACCATGCATCGCGTCACGCCCTATGACGCGGAGAGCGGCCGGCTGATGACGCGAACGACCATCGCCGGCGAGGAGCCTTTGAACTAACGAGCACGTCGACTTGGAGCGTCGGAGGCGTCCAATCGGCGTCGCCGTCCGCTCCGCTTTGGAATGCAGGCAACCCAAGCCGAGCTAATGACGCGCACTGGACGTGGTTGGTCGCCGCACACGATCCCCTCTGGCTATATTTTCTATGCGCCGCGCCGCCGCACGGGGCTCGAAGAAGTTGCAATCCTTCGCCGCCGCTCTGAATGTCCGCGAAACCCAGAAGCGAACCCCGTCGTCGCGTCCGACGAGTGACGCCTTTTGGCGCGACTTTCCCATTGCTCGCTACGGCGACTCGCACCCGCATGTTTGCGGAAAACGCGCCGCATTCCATCCCGGCGCCCGCGACGCGCGACGTCCCCTTCGAGACGACGCGAAACCTCTCACCGCCGCAGCAGCCGCTCGAAATAATCCAGCTCCTCGGTCGGGCGCTCGGGCTGGCCGAGGCGGCGGCGCAGCTCGTCCTGCACACGGCGGGCGCGCACCGCCGGCGGCAGGCCGAGCGGATCGCTGTGGGCGCCGGCCTCCTGGCCGCGCTGGCGTCCTGTCGGGCGGCCCAGCGGATCGGCGCCCTCGCCGGGGCGCATGCCGGCGCGGCGCCCGGCGCGGCCGGCTCGGCCCTCGCCCTCTTCGCCTTCGCCCTGCATGCGCGAGGCGAGCTGGTCCGCGCCGCGTCGCAGCGCCTGCAGCGCGCGCCCCTGCGCGTCCACCGCGCGGCTTCCCTCGCCGCCGGGGCCGAGCGCCTTCTCGGCCTCCTTCATCGCCTTGTCGGCGTCGGCGAGATCGGGCGAGGCCTCGCCGGAGCGGCGCAGCCGATCCTGCTCGCGCTCCAGCCGATCGCGCAGCGCCTTCTGCCGCGCGCGGGTCTCGTCGGCGGCGGAGGACTGGCCCTTGCCGCCGCGCCGCGGCTCGCCGCTGGATTGTTGGCCGCCCGACTGCTGGCCGCGATTGGTCTCGTCGCGCAATTGCTGCTCCTCGCGCGTGAGCTTGTCGAGCTCCTCCAGCGCGCGCGACATTTCCCGCGCGCGGGGGTCGGCGCGGCCGGCCTGCGCCGGGCGCAGATTCTCGAGCACGTCCTGCAGATCGTCGAGCATTCTCTGCGCCTGCTCGAAATCTCCGGCGCGCTCGGCCTTCTCGATCTCGCTCAGCATGGATTGCAGATCGTCCTCGGTCAGCACGCGCTGGTCGCCGCGCTCCGGCGCGGAGCGCTCGGCGTTCTTGCCGTTCTTCTGGCCGAGCCCGTTCAGGAAATTCTCCAGCGCCGCGCGCAGATCCTGCGTGAGCTTGGCGATCTCCTCCTCGCTCGCGCCGCGCGCCAGCGCCTCGCGCAGATCCCTCTGCGCTGCGCGCAGATCACGCTCGGCCTGCGAGACGTCGCCCTCCTCGAGCGAGAGCGCCATGGCCCAGATGAGATCGGCGACCTCGCGCAGATCGGCGTCGTCGCGCGCCGTCGCCAGCCGGCTCTTGGCGGCGTCGAGGCCGAGATAGAGCGAGGATGGCGTCTCGAACAGCGCCGCGCCCAGCGACAGCGCCTCGAGCGCCGTCAGCACGCGGGCGTGACGATCCGGGTCGAGCGCCAGATTGCGGCGCTGCTCGGCGAGCGCGCGGGCGAGCGGCTTGGTGAAGCGGCGCTCCGGCAAAGTGACGTCGAGCGGCGCCGAGAAGCCCTCATTGCCGCCCTCGTCATGGGCGACCAGCCTCAGCGTGACGCGCGCCCCCGCCCAGGGGTGATCGGAGAAGTCGAGCGTCGCCTTGGTCTCGCCGAGGCCGCCGCGCGTCGGCGGCGCGGGCGCGGGGAGCCGCGGCGGCGGGTAGAGCGAGCGGCTCGGCCGCGCCCCCGCGGGCAGAGCCGCCACCGCCTCCGCCGAGACGACGCCGTAATCATCGTCGGTGCGGTAGCCGAGCGTCATGGTGCCGCGGGCGTTGTTGCGCGGCGGCTGCGTGATCTCGATCGTCGGCGCGCGGTCGGGGATCGCCTCTATGCGGAACTCGCCGGCCCCGCGCAGCGCCAGCGCGGCGTCGCCGACGAGCTTGAAGCGCTCCTCGGCCTCGCCGCCCGGCTGCCGCTGCTTGCCGCCCTCGATCGGCGCGAGGCCGCCGCTCGCCGATGCGGCGCCGCGCGCGCCGAAGCTGCGCACGACGAGAGTGGCGTTCACCGGAACCGAAACCTGCGCCCAGGGGCCCTCGGCCTTTTGCGGCAGCACGATCGGCGGACGGCCGGTATAGGCCGGGGGATCGAACCAGGCGTCGACCCGCGCGCCCGATGCGGAGCCGGGCCCGCTCTCCCAATCGAAAGCGGAGAGGAGCCGCGTCCCGCGATCCGGCCCGGCGACGAAAGCCGCGGCCACGGCGGCGACCAGCGCCGCGGCGCGCAGGGCGAAGGGGTCGCGCTGCGGCAGGCCGGGGTCCGGCGGCGCGACCTCCATCGTCGCCAGCTTTCGCTCGAGCCGCTTGCGATGCAGCGCCCAGAGCGCGCTCGTCGCGTCGTCGTGGAAGTCGCCGGCGAGCGTGTCCTCGAGCGAGGCGGCCGGCCGATGCGGCGCGCCCGCGGAAGCGTCGAGCCGCGCCACGGCCTCCCGCCGCCGCGGCGTCCCGGCGACGAGGCCGCGTCCGACGATCCACAGCGCCGCGAGCGCGAAGCCGCCGACGCCGAGCGCGCGGCCGGTCGCGCCGACCTCCAGCCACAGGCCCGAGAAGGACGCCGCGAGGAAGACGAGCACGAGCGTGGCGAGGCCGGCGACGATGCGCGACAGCCGCTCGACCGCGAGCGCCGCCAGAGAGCGCCGCACCAGCCGCTCCAGCGTCGGCGAGGCGTCTTTCCGGTTTTCGCTGTCTTTCTTGCGCCAGACGGTCATTTTGGTTTTCCTCGCGGGACATTTAGCGCGCGAGCGCTCGGGCGCGCAGCCTCGCCCAGCGAGAGAGACTACGCCTTTCCCGGCAGATTGCGAAAATCTTGCGGCGAAATCAGGTCGGAAGGTCAATGCGCCGGCGTCGCTCGGGAGACGGGACGCTTCTCATGCAGATCGACAGGCGAGACGGCGCATTCGCGACGATGATTCTCGCTGCGTCAGAACCAGCCGAATCCCGGCCGCCAGGTCGCGTTGCGATACCAGGACACATGTCCGCCGGGAAAGCCGTAGCGCCATTGCGCGGCGCCCGTTCCCTCATATTCCCACGGGCCCGTGTACCAGGGGCCGGCGGAAACATAAGGATCATAGAGCGGCGGAATCTCGCGCCGCCACACATAGGCGCCGAGCGGCGGCAGGATCGGCGTCTCCACCGGGCGCGCCGCGATGAAGGCGAGCGCGGGCTGCGCCACATAGCCGGCGGACCCTGCATAGGCGACGCGGCACCAGGCGGAGCGGCACGGGCCGACCTCGACGACGGCGAGAGCCGGGATGGCGAGCAGCGGGGCGTAGTTCAGGCCCGGACCGGAGCGCAGATTGACGACTTCGTCCACCTTCGCGGGCCGCCCGTTCGCCGGCCTTCCATTCGCCGGCCTTCCCTGCGCCGACGATCCGACGAGGAGAGAAAGGGCGCAGAGAAGGGGCGTGAAAAAAGCGCGCATGGAGCCTCGATCGAAATGAACTTTCCAAAAAGATTCGATCTGAAAACTCTATGCCGGTTTTCGCGCCGGCGGGAGCCGGTTTTTTCGATGAAAATCCGAGGAGCGGAGGACGCGCGGAAAAAATCTCCGCGCGCCTCCTCGTTTTTCGCCGCGTGCTTCGATCACTCGAAGATGCGCAGCGGCGCCGTGATCAGGCCGACGGGCGCGGCGACCGGGGCGGGCGCGACGGCGACGACCGGCGTGACCGCGACCGCCGGAGCCGGAGCGACGACGACCGAGGTGACGACCGGACGCACGATGATCGGCCGGGCGAGCAGCGAATCGGCGATGAAGCCGATCTTGCCCGCGTAGAACACACGCGACCAGCCGCCGATATGACCGCGCACCTCGACCACCGTCTGCGGCGGAACGGCGAGGATGGGCAGGAAGCCGAGGCCCGGACCCGAGCGGAAGGCCGCGAGATCGGTGACGACGCGCGGGAAGGCGGCGGCGGAGCCGACCGAGCCGAGCAGGGCGGCGACGGCGAGGACGGATGCGATTTTCGATTTCATTCAAGACCTCCGTAATAGGCATGCCGTTCGGCAATCATGATGCCTCACGTCGGCGCAAGTAGCGCGCGGCCCGGCGGCCGACACGGGCGCAGCGCAAATTCACGTCCTCTCGAGGTTAACGGCGACATGCGCGATTCCTTAGCGAAACGACACATTCCGATCGCATTGTGCGCCGACGCACGGCGGCGCCTCGAAAAAGCGCGCTTTCTTTGGCCCATCGAACGCAAGCCGCGAGAACGCGCTCGGCTCGACTTCGGGCCTTGCTCGACACCGGGTCTCGCTCGACTCGAATAGAAGCGGCGGCATAAGCTCGAGCGCGAGTTTTTCATTCGCGCGTCGCGGCGGAGGGTGAGATGTTGCGCATGATCGGGGTCCTGCTCGTGAAAGTGTTGACGGCTTTCGCGATTTCTTGCCTGTCGCTCGGCGCATTCGTTTCTTATGCGGCGTCGGAGCCCGCGCCATCCGGCAAGGCGCGCGTCGAGCAGCACGCCGCCTCCGGCCGATTTTCGGCGAGCGAGCTGCCGGCCGATCGCGACGGCTTCTCGCTTTTGACGATCCCGGCGCCCGGCCGCTACGCGATCTCCGCGCATAGCGCCTCGGGCGTGGCCATTGGGCTCGTCGATATGATCTCCGGCCCCGGCGAGAGTTCCGGCGTTGCGGGCCAGCGCGACGGCCGTCTCGATCTGCTGCTCGACGCCGGCGTCTACAAGCTGCGCGTCTTCGGCGCGAAGGGCGCGGCCGGCAAGGCGCGCCTCGCCGCGGAGGCCTTTCAGGAGCAGGGCGCGCGGGAGACGCTCGCCGGCGCCAGGATATTTTCCGCCGAGCTCGGCGATTTCGCCCAGCGCAGCTATTCGCTCGAGGTCGGCCCCTCGGGCCGCGTCGCCGTCGAGGCGCTGGGTCGCGGCTTACGCGATCTGCGTTTGTGGAAGGCGAGCGGCGAGCTCGTCGATCTCGCGCCCGCGCGCGCGACGATCGAGACGAAGCCCGGCCGCCAGATGACGCGGCTGCGGCTCGAAGGCGCGGTCGAGCCCGGCCGCTATGTCGCGACCGCCTATGGCGGCGAGCCGATCGTCTGGCCGGAGGGCGGCGCAGCGCAGCCTTTCCTGCTGCATGGTCTCGAGCCCGCCTCGCTCGCCGCGGGCGTCGCGAATGGCGTCATCGGTCCCTTCGGCTCGGCGCGCTTCGAGGCGCCGGCGAGCTATGATGCATTTCGCCTGGAGCTGCCCAAGCCCATCGCGACCCGCCTCGAGGCGCGGCGCGGGGAGGGCGCGTCGGCTTCCGCTTCGATCGACAAGACCAGCCGCGAGCCGGTCGCCATCGTGTCGCTCGGCGGCGACGGCAAGAATGCGGGGCGCATCGAAGTGTCCGGACTCGAGGGGCAGGCGTTTTCCTTGCGCGCGTTGCGGCGGGCGAGCCGCGCGTCGATCGAGACGGACGGGCCCAATCTCGTGGCGTTGGACGTGGCCGGCGAGGGCGCCGACGAAGTCCCGGCCACCGCGCTGCTGGCGCGCACGGAGAATGGCAAGACGCGCGTTCTCGCCGCCGAGCTGCCGAAGATCGGCGGCGGCCGCGCCTATCGCGGGCGCTTCAATCTGCGCGGGCCGACCACGCTGCTCTTCGAGGCGAGCGATAGCGGCGTCGTGGCGATCGATGTGAGAGGGCCGCGGGTCCGCGCCGTCATCGAGCCGGCCTTCGGCGCCTTTGCGCCGCGCGCCGACGGGCGCCTGCCGAGCCGTTATGATCTTCAGGCCGGCTTCTATGCTCTCTCCCTCGAGCCGCTGGAGGGCGCCGTCGGCATCGTCGATCTGACGCTCGGCCCTCCCGGCCTCAGGCCCGATCGTCCTGCGCCGCCGCCGGCGCGCACGGTGATTTCCTTCGGCGAGCAAAAGCTCGACCGCAGCGCCTCTCACTTCATTCTCGCCAATTCGGCGCCGGGCCTGCTGACCGGCCCGCGCGTCATCGCGCTGCCGGCCGATCTCGAAAAGGGCGCGGCGCCTTTGTGGCTGCCGGCCTCGACGGAATATCTGCTGCCGGTCCGCACGCCGCGCGGCGGCAGGATTCTCGTCGTCGACGACAGAGGCGCGAGCGCCCCCGCCGTGATCGCCGAGGAGAGAATCGAAAACGACAATCGCTTCGCCACCATCCGCGTGCACGGGCGCGCGGAGCCGGGGGCGCTCGCCCTCGTCTATGCGCGCGACGTCGAGCCGGGGGCCGCCGAGGCTGCGAAGGAGCGCCCGCCGGCGACGATCTCCGCGGCCAGGCCCGCCTGGTTCGATCTCTCCCGCGACGAGACGCGGACGTTTCGTTTCGATGTCGCCGAGGGCGGGCTCTATCGCGTCGAGACCTTGGGGCGGCTGCAGACGCGCCTCGCGCTCGGCGCCGATCTCGCGCCGCGTCTCGGCGTGGAGGAGGACAATGGTCCGGGCCATAATGCGCTGGTGACGCGCTATTTGCGCGCCGGCGCCTATCGCGCCGCCGTCACCGCGCGCGAATCCGCCGGGCATCTCGGCCTCTCGGTGAAGAGCGTGGCGATGGCGACGACGGCGCCCATCGTCGGCGACGGCGCCGCGCGCGCCGCGCTCGACGTCGGCCGCGGCGCCGTCGTGCCGATCGACATTCCCGAGGACGGACTCTATCGGCTCGATCTCCAAGGGCTGGGCAAGGGGCTCGGCAAGGAGCAAGGAAAGGGGCTCGGCAAGGCGTGGCGCGCGCGGCTGGAGGAGGCCGACGGCTGGCCGCTCACCACGCCCGGCCCGCTCACGCGCCTGTCGCGGCGCTTCGAGAAGGGCTCCTATCGCCTCGTCGTGCTGCCGGAGGATGTCGAGGGCCGTTTCGTCGCGCGCCTGCGCAAAATCACGACGCCGGCGCCGCTCGAGGGCCATGGCCCGCATGCGCTGCCCTTCGACGCGCCGCAGACGTTGCAATGGCGCGAGCCCGTTGCCAAAGGCGCGCCGCGCGAGCCCGATGTGTGGCGCTTCGCGCTCGCCGGCGATTCCGATGTCGCGCTCGACATCGGCGACGGCATGGTCGCCGAGGTTTTCGATGCGGCCGGCAAGAGCGTCGGCAAATTCGCGGCGGGCCGAAAGCTTTCCGTAAAGCTCGCCGCCGGCGCCTATCGCGTCGAGGCGCGGAGCCTCGCCCATGACGATCGGCTCGACTACCGCATCGCGCTCGCCTCGACGCAATTGCAGCCGGGCGCGCCGCGCTTCGTCGCGCTGCCCGCGACGCTGCCCTTCGCCATCGCGCAGGACCGCATCGTCGATGTGACGAGCTTCGGCGACGAGGAGCTGATCGGCGCGCTCGAGGATGAGGCCGGCGTCGTCGTCGAGCGGCTCGAGGGGCGCGCCGAGGATTGGAATGTCTCGCTCTCGCGGCGGCTGCCCGCGGGCGCCTATCGGTTGCGGCTCGACGCGCTGAAGGGCGCGCCGCAGCCTGCGCGCGCTACCGAGGAGCAGAGCCAGAACGAAAGCGAGAACGCCGCCGCGGAAGGCGAGCCGGCCGCCCAGGAGGCGAATGCAGAAGCGGAGGCGAATGCAGAAGCGGATGCGGAGCCCGAGGGCGTCGAGATTCGCCTCGCGTTGCCGGCTTCGGCGCCGGGGGAGGAGCTGACGTTCGCCGGCGTGAAAACCGTTTCCGGCGCCGGCGCGCATGCGCTCGCCCTGCCGGCCGCGCAGGACGGGCGGCTGATGATCGTCGCCGCGCGATCGACGCGCGAGACGGCGCTGTCGATCGAGACGCGCGAGGCCGACGGACGCTGGCGCGTCGTCGGGCGCGAGCGCGGGCTTTCTCCCGTCGCCGCCTGGCCGGCCGCAGCCGGAGAATGGCGCGCGACCGTCTGGACCATCGGCGGCGCCGATGCGCCCATCGCCATCGCCGCGCGCAGTCTCTCGCGCGCGCCGCGCGGCTTCGGCGACATAGCGCTGGAGGCGGAGCCGATCGAAGGGCTGGCGACGAAGCTCTGCGTCGGCCTCGTCGCGGCGCCGTCCTCGGCCCTCGTCGCTATCGGCGCGGCGCCGGCGTCGCTCGCCGCGGGCTCCTCGCCGGGGCATTTGCTCGCGCCGACGTCGGCCGGCGCGCTGGCTCCGCAATCGGAGCGATTGTGGCTGCTCGCGCAGGGCGATTGCGCGGCCGAGGCGCGCGTCGCGGCCTTCGCGCCGAACGGCGCCGAAATGTCGCTCGCCCTCGGCGAAGGCGAGCGCGCCATTCTGCCGTCCGCGCCGCCGCCCGCCGGCAAGGCGCGTCTGTGGCTCGCGCGCTCGGCCTTCGGCCAGCCGGGCGTCTCGGCCGGGCGCGGCTTCGCGGTCGCGCCGGGCGCGGCGCTGGCGCTCGCCGGCAAGGAGCCGCCGCGCCTGTGGAACGCCGGGAGCGCGGAGCCGCTGCGCCTCGTCGCGCAGGCGATCGACGTCGCCCTCGCGGCGCCCATCCGGGCCGGGGCGCTATATTCCGGCGTTGTCCCGCCCTTCTCCGCGCAGCCTCTCGCCTTCGACGGCGCCGGCGCGCTGGCGCTCGATCTTTCGAGCGGCCTCGCCGCCTTCTCGGCGCCGGAGGAGGCGCGCCACTTCGCCGCCTTCGCCGACGGCGCCCCGCTGTCGCGCCGTTTCGAGGGCGCCCGCGCGCTCTGGCTCGTCAATCTCACCGATAAGCCCGGCCCCGCGCGCATCGTCTCGTCGTCCGAGCGCTATGAGCCGCTCGCGGCGGGCAGGGCCGTCAAGCGCTTCTATGGCGCCGCCGGCGAGACCGCGCATCTCGTCGAGGCGCAGCCGGGCGATCGGCTCGTCGCCGCCGGCGGCGAGGCGGTCTTCGTCGGCGCCGATGGGCGCGTGCTGCGCGGCCGCTCGCTGCTGCTCGGCGGGCCCGGCGAGGTCACGATCGCCCATGCGCCCGGCCTCGTCGCCGCCTGGCTCGAGCGCGCCGGCAAATCGCCCTGGCCGGCGTCCACGCCGCGCGCGGCGACGGCGCCCTTCGCCGCGACTCTCGACGGCGAGGCGCAGGCTTTCGCGCTCGATGTGAGCGCGCCTGTCGTCCTCGACATTCGCACGAGCGCGCCGGCCATCGTCGCCGTCACGCAGAATGGCGCGCGCGAGGTCGCGACCTTCCCCGCCGGCGTGGAGCTGCATCGCTATGCGGCGCCGGGCCGCGCGCTGGTCGAGATCTATTCGCCGCATGACGGCGCGCTGTCGGGAACGCTGACGATCGCGACGACGCCGGTCATTCCGGTGAAGGATGGCGTCAATGATCTCGTCGCGCTCGGACCGGCGGGCGGCGCGCTGTTCTCCTTCGAGGTGACGAAGGCCGGCGAGATCGGCCTCGGCCTGCGCGCCGAGCCGGACCGCGCCGAGCTGCGGCTCTTCGACGCCGCCGGCAAGACGCTCGGCGAGGGCGCCGCGCAAATTCTCCGGCTCGAGCCCGGCCGCTATTTCGTCGAGGCGCGCGCCCCCGCCGACGCGCCGGCGACGATCGTGCGCCTCGCTCTGCGCGGCCTCGCGCCGCCGCCCTCCGGGCCGCCGCCGGACGTCGTGGCGGAGTTTCTCGAGAAGGCCGGACGAAAGAGCGGCCGATGACGACGCTCGGCTCGCTCCGCTCCGCTCATTCGACAAACGCCCTTCGTCCCATTCGAGGCTCGGCGATGAAACGCATCCTTTGTCTTTTTTCCGATCTCTCCGCCACTGACGTGAGCGTCGCGACGCGCTCCCGAGGCGCGGTCGCTGCGCGGCGCGCGACGATGTGGAGGCTCGCCGTTCTGCTCGTCGGCTGCCTCGCCGTCTCCGCGCCGCTGCGCGCCGAGCCTGCGCCCTTCGATCGATTGCATCGCGCCGATGGCGCGCGAATCGTGCCGGATAAATTTCTGCGAAGCTATGATCCCATCACCGTCTTCTTCGATCGCGACGTCGGCCCCAAGGCGGGCGGGCCGGAAGACGCGCATGAGAAATTCGTGAGGCTCACCGGCGAGCCCGCCGGCGAATGGCGCTGGATCGGCGCGCGCGCCTTGCAATTTCGTCCCGCGCAAGCTTGGAAGCCGCTGCAGCGCGTCGAGATCGACGCCGGCGCCGCCGCGACGCGGCTGGTCGCGCTGCTGCCGACGCCCTCCTCGACAAATCCCACGGAGAGCGCCGATCCGATCGCCGATCTCGAGCAGATCACGCTCACCTTTCCGGAGCCCGTCGACATCGCCGCGCTCGCGCGCCTGCTGACGATCGAGCTGCGTCCGGCGCCGGGAATCGCGCCGCTCGGCGGACAGCTTCTGACCGCGAAGGATTATGATATTCGCCCGCTGGAGCGCGCCGATCGCAACGCCGCGCAAAGCGTCGCCATTCGCTTGCGCGAGACGATCCGCGACGGACGCGTCGCCATATTGCGCCTGAAGCTCGCCGACGAGCCGGGCCTCGACGACGAGATTTTCGAATTGCGCGCGCGCTCGGCCGCGCCGTTTTCCGTCACCGAGGCGAGCTGCGGCCGCGGCTGGAGCGACGACAAGCAGGATGGCGTGCTGCGTTGCGCCTTCGGCTATGCGGTCGCGCCATCCGCCGCCGCCTCCGAGGGCGAGGAGGAATCCGCGCCCGTCTCCAATTATCAGCCGGCCAATCGCCGCCGCTTGACGTTGACCTTCACCGAGCAGCCCGACGAGATCGACATTCTTCGCGCGCGAGAGGCGCTGCGCGTCTCGCCGCCGGTCGACGATCTCGCGGTCGAGATCGATCGCAAGCGGCTCAATGTCTACGGCCGGTTTCTCTCCGATCGCGTCTACGAGCTGAGCGTTGCGCCGGGCGCGCTGCGCGATATTCGCAAGCGCGCGCTCGCCTCGCGCTTCTCGCAGCGCTTCGCCTTCGATCGCGACCGGCCGGCGCTCGCATGGGACGCCGCGCAGGGATTGGTCGAGCGCTTCGGCCCACAATTGCTGCCGTTGCGCGGCCGCGGCTATGACCGCGCCGATATTCGCATCCACGCGATCGATCCGCTGGCGCGCGACTTCTGGCCCTTCCCCAAGAGCGGCGTCGAGACGGAGGATTCCGCCGCGCCGCCGCTGCCCGGCAATGAGCCGGCGCATTGGGGCGAGACGGATGCGCCGGAGGCCGCGGCGATCGTCGCGCGGATAAAGGCGCTCGGCTCGCCCGCCGTGTCGGCGCTTCTCGATCTGCCGATCCGCCGCAATGGCGCGGACGCGAAGTTCGGCCTCGATCTCTCGACTGAATTCGCCAAGATCGCCGGCGCCGGACAGGCGGGAACCTATCTCATCGGCCTGCGCGCCGTGGACGAGAAGAAGCGCCATTGGCTGCGTGCGCAAGTGACCGATCTCTCGCTCAGCGCGATAGAGGAGCGCGCGCGTGTGCGCTTTTCCGTCACATCGCTCTCCACAGCGCAGCCGGTCGCCGGCGCGGAGGTGAGGCTCGAGGGCGTGAAGGGCGATAAATTCGTCACGCTCGCGCATGGACTCACCGATAATTCCGGGTTCTTCGCCTATGATCCCGGCAAGCGCGCGGAAGCCGATGTGCGCCGCGTCGTCGTGAGCAAAGGTCTCGACACGCTCGTGATCGACGCCAATGACGCGCCATCCGAATATGCGCGCGAGAATTGGACGAAGCCCGACGGCGCCTGGCTCGCCTGGACCGCAAATCCCAGCGAGCCGCGCAAGGAAGAGCCGCGCGCTCTGTGCCATGTCTTCGCCGAACGGCCGATCTATCGGCCCGAGGAGGCGGTGCATATAAAGGGTTTCGTGCGCTCCTATCGCGACGGCGCGTTGAGCGTCGGCAAGGCGGGCGGAACGCTCGTCGTCGCCGGACCCGGCAATCAGGAATGGCGCATTCCCGTGAAGCTCGACGCCTCGGGTAGCTTCTATCACAAATTCGATGCGCAGACGCCGGCGACGGGAGACTATACGCTGCGCTTCGAGCCCGATGGCGCGAAGCCCAAAAAGAGCGAAGAGAAGAAAAGCGAAGAGAAGAAGAACGACAAGAGCGAGGACGCGGCCGCGCCGAGCGATGGCGCCGAAGCCGAGGGGGAGACTCAGACCGTTTCCTGCGGACAGTTTCCGTTCAAGAAGGAGGCCTATCGCCTGCCGACCTTCGAGGTCGTGCTGAACGCGCCGCAGATCGTTCCGCTCGACGGCGAGTTCAATGTCGATCTCGTCGCGCGCTATTTCGCCGGCGGGCTCGTCTCCGAACGGCCGGTGAAATGGCGCGCCGTGCAATTCCCGCATGTCTTCCAGCCGCCGGGACGCGAAGGATTCTTGTTCTCCACCGATGCGCGCTTCTCCGGCGAAGGCAAGTTCAAATCCTCGCCCGTGCTGGAGCGCGACGCGCGCACCGACGCCGGCGGTGCCTCGCGCATGACCTTCGACACGACGATCGAGCCGACCGCGCAGCCGCGCCGCTATTCGATCGAGGCCACTGTGACGGGCGATGACGGGATCGACGTGCGCAATGTGCAGAATGTGATCGCCGTGCCGCCTTTCGTGCTCGGCGTGAAGGTTCCGCGCTATGTCGAGCGGCCCGGCGTGGTGACGCCGGAGCTGCTCGCGCTCGACGGCAAGGGCGAGGCGGTGGAAGGATTGCCGGTCACGCTGCGCTTCATCAAGCGCAATTGGGCGTCGACCTTGCAGGCCTCCGATTTCGCGCAGGGCGCGGCGAAATATGTGACGCAGGTGATCGAGGAGACGCTCTTCGAGCGAAAGCTGACGAGCGCGAAGGAGGCGCAGAGAATAGAGCTCGAGGCGCGCGACGCCGGCGTCTATGTCGTGCAATTGGAGGCT
Source organism: Methylosinus sp. (assembly GCF_036560965.1). Classification (NCBI taxonomy): domain Bacteria; kingdom Pseudomonadati; phylum Pseudomonadota; class Alphaproteobacteria; order Hyphomicrobiales; family Methylocystaceae; genus Methylosinus; species Methylosinus sp. The sequence goes on from NZ_DATBQF010000020.1 coordinate 55,958, forward strand.
TACGACCGCATCGGCCGGCGCCAGCAGGTGAGCGTCGATTTCTTCGTCGGCGGCAATACGCCCGTCACTTTCCAGCGTCCGCCGGCCTCGACCGCGACGATCACGGCCGACAAGCAATCCTATGCGCCGGGCGAGACGGCGACGCTCATCGTCCAATCGCCGTTCCAGAATGCGCGGGCGCTCGCCGTCGTCGAGCAGCCCAATGGCGTGTTCGATTATCAATTCATCGACATCGCCAATGGCTTCGGGCGCTACACGCTCGATCTGCGCAAGGAGCAGACGCCCAAGCTCGCCGTGCATTTCCTCATCATGCGCGGCCGCTTGAAGGATAGCGCGCCGGCGGCGGCATCCAATATCGACCAGGGCAAGCCGGTGACGATCGCCGCGACGAAATGGATCGAGGTGACGCCGGTCAAGAATATCGTGACGGCGAAGCTCGATTATCCCGCCAAGGCGCGACCGGGGCAGGAGGTCGAGGTCACGCTGCGTCTGTCCGATGATCTCGGCAAGCCGCTCGCCGGCGAAGCGACCTTCTGGATGGTCGATCAGGCGGTGCTGTCGCTCGCCAAGGAGCGGCCGCTCGATCCGCTGCCGGATTTCATCGTCGAGCGCGAGACCAGGCTCGCCGCGCGCGACACGCGCAATCTCGCCTTCGGCAAGATTCCGCTGGAGGAGATTCCCGGCGGCGACGCCGGCCTCGACGAATGGGGCGCGGAGACCAATGTCAGCGTGCGTAAGAATTTCACGCCCGTGCCGATCTATCTGCCGAGCGTGAAAGTGGGCGCCGACGGGCTCGCCAAGATCAAGGTGAAGCTGCCCGACTCGCTCACCGTCTTCAAGCTGCGCGCCAAGGCGGTGAGCGGCGCCGATCGTTTCGGCTATGCGACGGGCGAGATGCTCATTCGTCAGGAGCTCGTCGCGCAGCCCGTGCTGCCGCGCTTCCTGCGCTCGGGCGACAGGCTCGATGTGTCCGTCGTCGCGCGCGTCGTCGAGGGGCCCGGCGGCGGCGGCAAGGCGACGATCGCCGCGCAAGGGCTGACGCTCGCGAGCAATGCGCAGCAGGCTTTCGCCTGGACCGCCAACAGACCGGCGCGCATAGACGTCGCGGCGAGCGTGCCGGAGCCCGCGCCCGGCAAGGAGAGCGTGACGCTGAATTTCCGCGTGGAGCGCGACGCCGATCACGCGCGCGACGCGGTGGAGATCGAATTGCCGATCAGGCCCGACCGCTTGCCGGTGCGGCGCTACGAGATCGTCGAGATCGCGCCGGGCGAGACCAAGACGCTTCCCGCAGCGGCGGAGGAGGCGCGGCCGGGCTCGTTCCGCCGTGATGTGACGCTGGCCGGCGATCCGGCGCTGGTGAAGCTCGTGGCGGGGCTGAACGCGCTCGTCGAATATCCCTATGGCTGCACGGAGCAACGTCTCTCGCTGGCGCGCTCGGCGCTGGCGCTGAAGAATTTCACGCCCATCCTCTCGGCGGCGGGGCTCGACAGCCGCCTCTCCGGCGATGTGCGCAACACGATTCGCGCGATCGATCAGTCGGTCGACGCGGATGGTCTCGTCGCCTTCTGGCCGCGATCGCGCGGCAATGTGTCGTTGACGGCCTGGGCCTATTCCTTCCTCGCCAGCGCCGAGCGCGCCGGCGAGCCGATCGACAAGCCGCTCGCCGATCGTCTCGCCAATGTGTTGAAGCTGTCGCTGCGCTCGGATTATCCGCGCCTGCTCTCCGGCGAGGAATTGCGCGAGCGCGTCGAGGCGCTGATCGCGCTCGCCGAGGGCGGAAAGCTCGATGAATCCTATGTCGCCGAGCTCTCGCGTCACGCGGACTTCATGCCCAACGCCAGCGTGGCGGAGCTGACTCGCGCCGCGGCGCGCGCGCAATCGGGCGATCGGCGCATCGTCGATTCCTTGCTCGACGCTCTGTGGAGCCGCGTGAAGATTCTCTCCCGCAATGGCGCGCAATATTATGCGGGCCAGGCGGCCGATGGCGGCAATCCGGTGATCCTGCCATCCGAGACGCGCGGGCTCGCGGAGATGCTGCGCGCAGTCGCTGTCGCATCGCCGTCGGACCCGCGCGCCGGACTGCTGCGCGAGGCGCTGCTGCGCTTGGGCGAGGGCGACGGCTGGGGCTCGACCAACGCCACCGCCGCGGCGATCGACGCATTGGCGGAAGTCTGGCGGCGTCCGCAATCGCCTCTGGTCGTCGCGCTCGCGCAGGAGGGCGCGGGCCCGCAGACGCTGACGCTCGACGCGAATAATCCGGTTCTGCGCAAGACGAGCGAGGCGCCCTCGGCGCTGACCATCGCCAATCGCGGAACGGCGCCGATCGTCGCGCTGGTCGAGACGCGCTATGAACCCGAGGAGAGCGGCGCGAAGGCTTTGCCGGTGAGCGAAGGTTTCGCGCTGACGCGCGAGATGTCGCGCGTGCGCAAGGCCGATGCGCCGCTGGAAAAGATCGCGGCGGAGACCGGCGTCGTGACGCTCGCCGTGGGTGATGTGATCGAGGAGACGGCGGAGCTGGTCAATCCTCAGGATCGCACGCATGTGGCGATCTCGCTGCCGTTGCCCGCCGGCTTCGAGCCTTTGAATCCCAATCTCGCGACATCGCCCGCCGAGGCGCAGCCGTCGAGCGCGCCGACGCTCGCGCCGACCAGCGTCTCCTTCGGCGACGATCGCGTGTTCTATGCTTACGATTCACTGCCGAAGGGACGCTATCGCTTCGCCTTTCGCGCCAAGGCGCAGACGGCGGGCGTGTTCACCGAGCCGCCGGGCGTCGTCGAGACGATGTATAAGAAGGGCCTGCAAGCGCAGAGCGCCGGCAAGCGCGTCGAGATCGCGAAATGACGAAGGTTCGCGATCTCCTTCTCCGGCGTGCGGGAGAAGGCAGCCTCGCGAAGCGAGATCGGATGAGGATCCGCGGGATCCTCAGAGCCCTCATCCGACACTCGCTGACGCGAGGGCCACCTTCTCTCGCTGAGCGGGAGAAAGAACGTGCGTTCGGAAAGATTTCGTATGTCATCGTCGCGCTGACCATCGTTTCGCTGCTTCCCGGCGCCTTCCTCGCCCAAGCCGCCCTTTCCCGCGCCGTTCTCATCGCGCCGCGGCCGACGCCGATCGTCTATGATCGCAACGGCGTCTTTCTCACGCAGATCGGCGCGCGCGACGCCGCGCGGATCGAATACGGCTATTGGCCGCTGCGGGAGATTCCGCCGCGCGTCGCGCTGGCGACGCTGGCGCTCGAGGATCGCCGCTTCGCCGCGCATGGGGGCGTCGATGCGCGCGCCGTGCTGCGCGCGGCCTGGCGCAATCTCACCGGGCGTGGCCGTCGCGAGGGCGCCTCGACCATCGCCATGCAGATCGCGCGCATGCAAAATCCCGCGCCGCGCGGGCTTTCGGCGAAGATCATCGAGGCGGCGACGGCGGAGGCGCTCGTCGCGCGGCATGGCCATGACGCCATTCTCGCGCATTATCTGCGCCTCGCGCCCTATGGCAATGGCAGCCATGGAATAGCCCATGCCGCGCGCTTTTATTTCGACAAGCCGGTCGAAGACCTCTCGCTCGCCGAGATCGCGCTGCTCGCCGCGGTTCCGCAATCGCCGGGCCGCATGAATCTCTTTCGCGAGCGTGGCGTCTCGCTCGCCCGCGCGCGCGCGGCGCGTGCATTGACTTATCTCGCGCGCGAAAATCTCGTCGAGCCTGCGCAGATCGCCCTCGCGGAAAAGCAGCTGGCGACGCTGCGGCCGATCGGCGCGGCGCGGCGGCCGGAGGCGCTGCATCTGTCGCTGCGCTATGAGAGGCTCGCGCGCGAGGGCCTCGTGGCGGCGGCGTCGCCGCATGATCCGCGCATCGGGGCCACCATCGATCTGTCGCTTCAGGAGCGGCTCGCGCAGCTCGCGCGGCGCTATCTCTCGCTCTGGCGTTCCGCCGGCGCGCGGCAGGTCGCGCTGATGGTCGTCGAGCGCGGCACGGGCGCGGTGCTCGCGGATATCGGCTCCTCCGATTATCGCGATTGGCGCGATGGCGCGATCGACTTCACGCGCGCGCTGCGTTCGCCGGGCTCGACGCTGAAGCCTTTCGTCTATGCGCTGGCTTTCGAGCGCGGCGCGCTGGAGGCGACGGATGTCGTCGTCGATGTTCCGGAAGGCGCGTCCGGCGTCAACAATGCCGATGGCGCCTTTCTCGGTCCCATGCTGCCGCGTCAGGCGCTCGCCAATTCGCGCAATGTGCCGGCGACCAATCTCATGCGTCGCGTCGGCCTCGACGCCAATTTCCAATTTCTACACGATCTCGGCCTGCACGACCTCGAGGCGCCGGCGGAATCCTTCGGCCTCGCCATGGCGATCGGCGCGCTGCCGACGCGGCTCGAGCATTTGATGCGGGCCTATGGCGCGCTCGCCGAGGATGGCGTGCTCTCCGATCTCGTCTTCGCCAAAGAGCAGCAGCGGCGCCGCTCCATTCGCGTGATGTCGAGCGACACGGCGCGGCTCGTCACCTCCATGCTCGCCGATCCGCTGGCGCGTCTGCCGAGCTTCCCGCGTTACGGGCCGCTCGAATATCCGTTCGCTGCGGCGGTGAAGACCGGCACGTCGCAATCCTATCGCGACGCCTGGACCATCGCCTTTTCGCGCAAGGCCATTGTCGGCGTATGGATCGGTCGCGGCGACGCCGGCCCGATGAACCGGCTGAGCGGCGCCTCTTCCAGCGCGCGGCTCGCGCATGCGGCGCTGACGCTCGTTCATGGCGCGCGGCCCGGCGAGATCGAGCCGGACTCCTTTCCGCCGCCGCTGGGCCGCGTTCCGGTGGAGATGTGCCTTTCCGGCGGACGCAGCGACGGAAGCTGCGGCGAGACGCTGGTCGAATGGGTGAAGCCGGGCGGCGCGCCGCCGATGCGCGTCGCCATCGGCGGGCCGGCGCGGCCGGCGCCGCTCGACGCGACGGTGGAGCTCGCCGTCACGACGCCCGAGCATCAAACCCATATTTGGCGCAATCCAGAGCAGCCGGCGGCGCTGAACCGACTCGCTCTGCGCGCCTCGGCGCCCGCCTCTGTGGAGCAGATCCTCTGGGTCGTGGACGGCAAGCCGTTTCTGCTGGCGGAGGCCGACAAGCCCGTCTACTGGCCCATGCAGCCGGGAACGCATCATATTCAGGCGCGTCTGCCGCTGCGGCCCGGCGCCTCGCGCGTCGTGGAGGTGACGATCGAGTGAGGCTGGCCGTCTCCACCTTTTCTCGATTTTCGATCAGATATTTACCCGGGCCGGGTTTTTCATTAAGAGCCGAGCGACGCGTCCCTCGGGCGCAAGATCCTGCGGTGATGGAATTGGGCATGGGTGACGAAACTGCCGCGATGGCGGCGCGCGAGTCCGGGACCGCGCTGCGTCGGGACATTCGCAAGACCGCGCTGGACCCCAATTTCTGGTATCCGGTCGCCCGCAGCGACGAGGTGCGGGCGGGCAAGACGCGTTCCTGCTCTTTCGCTGGCGAGCCGATCGTGCTGGCGCGCGGGCGGCAGGGCGTCGTCTTCGCGCTCGAGGATCGTTGCGCGCATCGCCAAGTGCCGCTGAGCGCGGGCGTCGTCGAGGAGGACCGGATACGTTGCGGCTATCATGGCTGGGCCTATGATGCGAGCGGCGCCTGCGTCTCTCTGCCCTATGCGGCGGACTGCAGCCGCGCGGCCCCCGGCGTGCGCAGCTATCCGTGCCGGGAGGCCTATGGCCTCGTCTTCGTGTTTCCCGGCGATCCCGCGCGCGCGCCGCTGGCGTCCTTCCCGAATATCCCTTCGGCCACGGACAAACGCTACAAGATCCGTTATCTGAGCCGCCGCGCCCATTGCCACTATAGTTTCATGCACGAAAATCTGATGGATATGAACCATCAATTCCTGCATCGCAGGCTGATGGGCGGGGTGAAGACCTATTTTCTCGGCAGCCGCAGGGGCGATGGCTGGGCGGAGGCGACCTATAGCTTCCGGCGCGTCAGCGGTCGGCAGCCGTTCGGCGAGAATTTCATTCTCAATCGCGGAAAATGGCGCTTCAAGCGCGCGCCCTTGTCGCCGGAGGCGCTGGCCGCGCCGCCGGGCGACCGAATGGTGATCCGCACCGACTATCCGTATCAGACGCTGAAATTCTGGACCGCCGGCGCCAGCGAGCCGGCGCTCGATCTGTGGAACTGCTACATACCCGTCGATCGCGCGCAGAAGATCAACCACACATTCGGCATGATCATGATCAGGCGGCCGTCTAAGCGCCCGTTCCTGCTCGATCTCTTCTGGCCGGCGATCGTCTGGTTCACCAATGGCATTTTCGCGGAAGATCGCTGGATCTGCGAATTGGAGCAGGCGGCCTTCGACGCGCAGGGCGAGGACCGCAATCAGGAGATTTTTCCGGCGATCCTCGACCTGCGCGGCGTGCTCGTCGACAATGGCCTGCCGCTCGAGCTTGGATAAGCGCATGCGGCGCTGTCGTTCCCCTCAGGCCGACCGCCCGACCCGCGAATCCCTCGCCCGAGCGATTGGAAGCGTCCGCGCCGTCACGAGCGCAGCGGCAGATGCGACAAGCGGAAAAAGGCCGAGACGAGCTTCACCATCAGGCCGACGAAGCCCGAGCCGCCATAAAATCCGTCCTTGTTGAGCTGCACATAGACATAGGCGGGCCGCGCGGAGCGATTGGTCAATTCGCAGACGAGGAAGCCCTCGCGCGCCCGCATCGACTCGAACAATATGCCCGTCGCATCGGCGAACTCGCGCAGCCGCGTCCGCACGGGCCGGGGCGCGCCGGCGGCCGGGGCGTCGCCGAGCGGCGCCGGCGCCGGGTCTTCGTCGTCGGGATGGCATTGGCTGGTCGGCCGCAGCTTGGAGTCGATATTCTCGGTCGCGGCGATCACATTGCCGAGCGCGAAATCACGGCTCTCGCCGGGCGCGAGCCGCTCGCACCAGACCATCGTGCGCCCGGACAGGCACAGGGTCGCCTGTCGCACCGTTCTGTCCGGCGTCTCCGTGCGATAGACATAGGGCGCGCGCGCCCAGCTCATCGTCGCGGCGTCGCAAGGCGTCGAGCGGATCGCCACCTCGGCCGAGGAGCAGAGATAGGCGGGCTGCAGAAGCTTCAGCGCCGGCGCGCCTTCGCGCGCGAGCTCGGCGAGATCGATCTTCTCGACGACATTGCCGTCGCCGGCGGAGAGAAGAATCTGCCGCTGCTCGCCGAGCGAGGTGACGCGGTTCAGCCGCACATCGCCGCCGCCGCAGAAAATTTGCAGAAAGGCGCTGCCTTCGTTGACGAAGAAGGACCGGCGCGGAATCTGGTGCGGGCTCTGGCGTGGGATGGTCTTGACGCCCGGCCAGCGGCAGACGGAGCGATTGGGCCGATCGAAGAAGGCGGTGTTCGGCCCCAGCGTGACGACGAGTCCCTCCTGTCCCTCGAGCAGGCGAAAATCGCTCTCGCCCTCGTCGAGAGTCAGACGGTCGCGGCTGAAGAAGGGATTGCGCGTGAAGGTGCGCAGGCCGAGATCGAGAAAAAATGTCGGCGACAGATACATGCGAAAAATCCCCTTGGCCTGCGCCGCCGAGCGGGCGCCGGCGAGAGCGTTGCGTCAGAAGAATGCAACCCGATTATGGATAGAGCCGATGACATTCGGATCAAGCTTCGGCGGCGAAAAAAGGCCGCGCTTCAGTATCCTGTCATTTCGAGATAGCCCTTGCCGCTCTGCGAGCCGACAAAGGAGACAGGCCCTTCGAAATAGCCGACGCCCGTGCTCATGAAGCTCTGCGAATTGAGCGGCTTCGCGTCTATGTCGAGACGAAGGCTCTTCACCTGCACGCGCCAGCGAATCGGCAGCAGGCGGCCGGAGACGAGGCTCTGCTCCAGCGGCTCGAGGACGATATCGTCGCGTGCGAGCGCTCGCGTCGCGCCATCCGCGGCGATGTAGCTTCCCGAGAGAAAGGGAAGCGATGTGTCGCTGCGCAGGCGAAACAGCATCAGCTCGGCGCCATTGTCGAGATGCAGCGAGAACCAGTCCCAGCCTTTCTGATCGGCGGCGAGCGGGCGGCTGCTCCATTCATGATCCATCCAGGCGCGGCCCGTCACCTTGCGCTCGACGCCGTCGACGGCGAGCGCGCCGGCGACGGAGAAGAAGGGCTGGCTGTAATAATAGGAGGCCTGTCCGCTCTCGGATTTGCGACTGTAGCCCGCTTCGCCATGCAAGGCGAGCGGCTTCTCCGCGGAAAGGCGGAGGGAGTAGCGAAAGCGTGGCGCTGCGGCGGTGATCTCGCCGCCGGAGAGATTCGGCTCTGTCGCGGAAAAGGACCAATTGTCGATAAAGGCGCGGAATGGCGCGGCCTCGACGCCCGCCTGTCCGACGCCGCCGCGCGCGCGCGTCTCGGCGAAGAGATGCAGCGTCTGCGTCGTGACGGCGGCATGGGCGACGAAGGCTTGCGGATCGTCCCAGCCGTCGCCGTCGCGCGGCGCGCGCGCATGGCGGAACAAGGTCCATTGCGCGCCATAGGCATTGCCGGATTCGTCGGTGAGATTGGCGGTGAGATACCACCATTCGATGCGGAATTCCGGATGCGCGCCATGGTCGCGCGGAAACACGAGGGCGTGGCCCGGCGTGGGTTCGGCGAAGCCTAGCGCGTCATCGCCGAGGCCGGCGAAACCAGCCGCGCGCGCCGGCGCCGAGGCGCAGAGCGCCAGCGCGAGGAGCAGAGGCGCGAGCAGCGCGCGCGAAGGCTCAGCGTTCATTGGCGAAGACCGCGAGCAGCGAGGCCGGCGCGACGCGCGCGAGGCGACGAATGGGCATGAGCGAGGCGAGCGCCGCGGTGAGCAGCGCCAGCGCGAAGACTTCGAGCCATTGCGACGGAAAGACGTGAAAGGGCAAGCGCCAACCGAAGGCGCGCACATTGACGATGGCGACGAGATCATAGGCGAGCGCGAGGCCGAGCGGCACGGAGACCAGCGCCGTCGCCGCCGCGAAGAGGGTGACGCGCGCGAATTCGAGCCAGGAGAGGCTGCGTCGCGAGACGCCGACCGCCCATAGCGGCGCGAGCTGCGCGACGCGCGCGGCGGCGAGCGTGGTGAGGCTCGCGAACAGCGCAATGGCGGAGACGACGAGCGTCAGCGCGTCGAGCGCCGCGGTGACGGCGAAGGTGCGCTCGAATATCGTCGTCGAGCGCTGCTTCAGCGACGCCTGATCGATGATGCGCGCGACGCCGGCGCCGAACTGTGTCTGCAATGCATGCATGACGGCGGGCGCGTCCTCGGGCCGCGCGCGCAGCATATAGTCGAGCCGGCGGGCGTCCGGCCAGCGCGCCGCGAGCGCCGCGTGATCGACGCGCATCTGGCCCTTGGCGGCGCCGTAATCGGGATAGACGCCGACGATCTCGACGCCCCAATTTCCTGTCGGCGTCGGTATGTCGAGCGTCGAGCCGAGCGCGAGGCGAAGGCGCCGCGCGAGCTGCTCGCTGATCAGCGCGCCGTCGCCGCGCGCGACGCGCCCCCATGCGTCGGCGCGCGCTTCGAGCAGTGGAAAATGCGCGCTGAAGGTTTCGTGCGGCGGCGCGCCGACGATCTCGACGGGCCAAGAACTTGCGACGGGTGAGGAGCGCAGAGTCGTTCTCGCCTTGCACAGCGGCAGAACAGCGGCGACGTCCTCGCGCGCGGCGAGCCATGTCTCGATGGCGCGCGCCTGCGCTTCGCTCGACGCCTCGAAATAGATTTCGGCGACGAGGCGCTGATCGAGCCATTGCGCGAAAGTGCGACGAAAGCCCTCGACCATCGAGCCGACGCCGATATTGGTCGAGAGCGCCAGCAGCAGCGCCATCAGCGCCAGCGAGAGGCCGGGAAGCTGCTGCAGCGCATCGGCGAAGAACCATTTGGCGAGCGGGCCGCGCGCGCGCTTTTCGCCGAGCCGCAGCGCAGCGGCGAGCGGCAGCGGCAATGCGAGAGCCGCGCCGAGCAGCAGTCCCGCCATGGAGACGAAGCCCGCCTCGAGCCCCTCGCCGAACAGCAGCGCGGCCGCCGCGCCGGCGAGCGCCAGAGCGGCGAGCGCCCCCTGGCGCAGCAGCCAAAGCCGCTGCGCCTCGCGCCAGGCGAAGGGCTGCGCGATGGCGAGCACGGGCAGGCGTAGCGTTTTGACGAGGCCGCTCGCCGCGGCGATGGTCGCGCCGATGAGCGCCATGCCGACGCCGGACGCCCACCAGCCGGGCGTGAGGCCGAGGGCGCCGTCGAGCTCGGCGCCATAGAGGCCCTCGAGGCTCGCGGCAATGTCCGGCAGCAGAGCGGCGGCGATGAGATAGCCGCCGACCATTCCCGCCGCGCCGGCGAGAGTGGCGAGCAGCATCAGCTCCGCGACCAGCGCGAAAGCCAGCGCGCGCAGCGAGACGCCGATCGCGCGCAAGGTGCGAATGATGGGCAGCCGCTGCTCGAAGGCGAGGCCGAAGGACGCATGCGCGATGAAGAGCCCGACCACATAGGCCAATAGGCCGAAAGCGGTGAGATTGAGATGAAAGCTCTCGGTGAGCTTGGCGAGCTCCGGCGCGTCATCCGCCTCGACGCGGCGCAAGGCGTCGCCGCCGATGGTCTCGAGCGACGGCGCATCTCGCGCCGGCTGCTCGGCGAGCAGGAGGCGCGACAGGCGCCCGGGTCGATGCAGCAGGCGTTGCGCGACGCCTATGTCGACGACGATCGTTCCCGGCGCGAGGTCTTTTTCGATCGCGAGCGGCGGCAGATGCTCCGCATCGCCGAGCGCCGGCGTCGCGCCCTCCGCCAGCCCGAGCGCGCGCAATGTCTGCGGCGCGACCAGCGCGCGGCCCGGCGGGCCGAGGAAATCGTCGAGCGTCTCGCCCTCCGGCATTTTGTCGCGCGCGATCTTCGGCAGGGTCAGCGGCTCGACGCCGAGCAGGCGATAGGCCTTGTCGCCGAGGCGGATCGGTCCCTCGATCACGGGGGAGACCTTCCAGCCGGCGCGTCGAAACGCGAGGAAGGCGTCCTGCGCAAAAAATCCGCCGCTCGCCGCGACGAGGCTCGGCGCGGCGCCGACGCCGAGCGCGCCGGCCGCGTGGTCATAGCTGCGGCGCGCCTGATCGTTCAGCGCCGCGACGCCGCTCCACAGCGCTGTGGCGACGGCGAGTCCGGTGAAGAGCGCGGCGAACTGCCCCGGGCGCCGCCGCCAATGGCTCGCGAGAGTCGCCAGCGCATAGAGAAATTGCCTCACGGCGCGAGCCTTCCGGCGGCGAGCGTGGCGCGGCGGTCCAGCCGGCCGGCGAGGCGCGCGCTATGGGTGACCATCAGCACCGCCGCGCCCGCCGTGGCGGCGAGCTCGAGCAGCAGATCGAGCACGGCGTCGCCGGTGGCCTCGTCGAGATTGCCGGTCGGCTCGTCGGCGAGCAGCAGACGCGGGCGCGGCGCCAGCGCGCGGCCGACGGCGACGCGCTGCTGCTGGCCGCCCGACACTTGCTCGGGATAGCGATCGAGCAGCGCCGAAAGGCCGAGACGGGCGGCGAGCTGGTCGCGCCAGCTTTCGTCGAAGCGGCCGGCGAGCCGCGCCTGCAGAGCGAGATTGTCGCCGACAGTGAGGCTCGGCACGAGATTGAACTGCTGGAACACGACGCCGAGCGTCTTGCGGCGCAGCGCCGCGCGGCCGTCGTCGTCGAGATTCGTCACCTCGACATCGTCGATATGGATGGCGCCGCTGTCGGCATGGTCGAGCCCGGCGACGAGATGCAGCAGCGTGCTCTTGCCGCTGCCTGATTCTCCCATCAGCGCGAGGCTCTCGCCGGCGGCGAGCGCGAGGTCCACGCCGTGCAGGACGGGCAGCGGCCCCTGCGGCCCGGGATAGGACTTCGAAAGATTGGTCACGCGCAGCAGCGGCGATCGCGCGCCTATTTCTGTCGCGTCACACGCGGCCGACGCTACGCTCAAAACGACCTCATTTCGGATCGAAGTGGAACTGAATTCCGCGTGGATGCCCATAGGGCGGCGCGGGAAACGGCGCCGCGCGGCGCACGGCGGAGAGCGCGGCGTTGTCGAGGTCCGGAAAGCCGCTCGATCGATAGACCGCCTGATGGGTGAGATGCCCGCCCTCGTCGATGAAGAACACGACGACGCCGTGATTGGGCGTCGTCTTGTTGCGCAGCGACGGCGGTATGTTCATGTGCCGCATGATGAGGCCGAACAGCACGGAGAGATAGGTGGTCTTCGCCGTGCCGCCGCTGACCGGCGCTGTCTTGGAGGAGCCGCCGAGCTTGAAGTCCGGCAACGGCTCCAGCGAGGCGAGCTGATCGGCGATGGATTTCGGCTTGGGCTCCGGCGAGGCCTTGATCTCGACCTCGCCCTGCTTGTCGTCGAGCCGCGCCTCCAATTGCGGCTGCGCCTGCTCGACGATCTCGGCGTCGGCCTTGTCCTCCTCCGCCTTGGGCGTCGCGGGCTCGGGCTTCGCCTTTGCCGCTTCCTGCTTCTGCGGATCGGCCGATTTTTCCGTCGCCGGCTTGGCGGCGTGCTGCTCATTGGGCGGGTCGCGGCGGGCGGATTTGGTCTGCTGATCGGGCGCCTCGCGCTCGGCCGTCTCCTGATTCGGCGCGCGTGGCGCGTCGAAGGCCGGCTTCTCGTCGTCGACGAGCTTTTGCGGCGGCGGGGGCTTCTGCTTCTCCTCGGGCTTGGGCTGCTCCTTCTCGGGCTCCGGCTCGGGCGGCGGCGGCTCCTGCGGCGGAGGCTGCGGCGCCTCGGCGACCACCTCCAGCGGAATCTCTTGTTCCTGCGTCGGAATTTCGTTCGAGAGCAGCAATTGCTCGAGCAGAAAGGCGGCCAGAACGACAATGTGAACCAGCGCCGAAAGAATAATGGGCGCGAGTCGGCGCTTCGCCGGCGCCTCGCGCTCGGGCGGCGTTGTCAGACGTTCGGCCGGGTCTGCTCTCAAGCTCATGTCAGAAGCGACATTCGAACGCCGCATTGCGGAAAAACGACGGCGACAGAAGCGCGTTCGATCCGACCCGGATGGACGCGCCGCCCGCCTCCGTTCCGCGAGATGGTCCGGCGGCGCCGGGCGCGACGATGAAAAAACTGCGCGTCATCGAGCCGGCGATCCACAAGAGACGAGAGAGCATTCACACGAAACCGGCCGAAGGTTCAACCCCCGTTCGAGCCGCCACGGCCGGCCCGGCGCGCGCGATTCGTTGCGCCGCAACAACGATAGCCGGCGCCGGGGCGCCCGTCATCTCGGGAGTATTTCCGACGTTCGTGTGGCGAAATGGCGGCGGACCTACCGGTCGACCCCGGTCCTCGCGGCCCGTTGCGGCGTCCTGCGGGGCCGAGAGGGCCGGGCCGGAGCCGGGGGCTCCTTTTTTTCTGTCGGGGCGGTCAGCTCGACGATCAATTCGCGAATCCAGCGCTGACCCGGATGACTATTGTTGCGCTCGTGCCAGATCAGGTCGATGGCGAATTGCTCCGTGAGCCACGCAAGCTCGACGCAGGACAGCCGGTCTTGTCGGCCGCGCAAGAGTCTTCGCGGCGCGAGCGCCACGAGGTCGCTCATCGACACGATTTCCGGGACGAAGAGGAAGGACGCCGCCGACATGACGATTTTGCGCCTATGTCCGAGCGCGGCCAGAGCCTCGTCGATCGGCGAAGCGAAGCCGCCTCCCGACGGCGAGACGATCACATGCTCCAATGCGACGAATTGCTCGACGGTCAAGCCGGCTTCGAGACCCGGATGATCGCGGCGGCCGATGAGCACATAGGTTTCGTCGAAAAGGCGGCGGGTTCTCAGATGCGGCTGGTCGGGCGTCGGCGTCGCTATGGCCAGATCGACGTCGCCGGCCGCCAGCTGCTGATCCAACAGCGCCGGATTCAAATTGCGAACGGCCACTCTCACGCCAGGCGCCTTTTCCCGTAAGGCGAGGACGAGCGGCATGACGACGGCGGCCTGAACATAGTCGGTGCAGGCGATGGCGACGATCAGCTCGGCGCGCGCGGGCGAGAAATCGTCGTGGCTTTGCAGCGTGTCGCGCAATTGGTCCAGCGACTGGCGCAATGGCTCCATCAGCGCCAGAGCCTTGGCGGTGGGGATCATTCCGCGATGCGCGGGAATGAGCAGCGGGTCGCCGAACAGGTCCCGCAGACGGTTCAATTGGGCGCTGACGGCCGGCTGGCTGAGATGGAGCCGCGCCGCCGCTTTGGTCACATTGCGCTCGGAAATCAGGACTTCGAGCGTCGCCAGCAGGTTGAGGTCGATGCGGCTGATATCCATTCTATGGATCATAGCTCAGATGACAATCGATTTCACATATGGCCTCCCATCGCTCAAAACAGGCTCCGAACGGCGGCGACGACAAACCGCGCCGCCGTGTGGAGACGTAATCTATGACCAAGAAGGCGCTCGTCGTTTTCGCCCATCCCGAACCGACCTCGCTGACGCGTCAGCTCGTCGACGTCACTGTCGAGACGCTGAGCGCGCGAGGTTGTGAGGTCATGCTGTCGGACCTCTATGGCATGCGCTGGAAGGCCGTGCTCGACGCCGATGATTTTCCGAGCCGCGCCGACCCGGATCGGCTGTCGTTCATTGTGGAGTCGGGTCACGCCTATTCGACCGGGCGACAGCCGGCCGATGTCGTCGCCGAGCAGGAAAAGCTCGAGCGCGCCGACGCCGTCATTCTGCAATTTCCGCTCTGGTGGTTCGGCGCGCCGGCGATTTTGAAAGGCTGGATCGAGCGCGTCTACGCGTTTGGATTCGGCTATGGCTATAAGGACGGAAGCAACCGACACCGATACGGCGACGGCGCGCTGAAAGGCAAGAGAGCGCTCGTCTCGGCTTGCGCCGGGGGCGCCGCGGCGGATTATGGATTGCGCGGCGTCAATGGCCCGATAGAGCATATTCTGTTTCCGCTGACGCATGGCGCGTTGTTCTATCCGGGAATGGACGTGCTCCCGACCCATGTCGTCTATGGCGCGGCCCATATCGCGACCGCCGCGGAGGCCGAAATGGCGAAACAGGCGTGGCGGCGTCGAGTCGAAGGTCTCTTCGAGGACGCGCCCATTCCGTTCCGATCGCAGAATGGCGGCGATTATCTCGATCGGCGCAGGTTGAGAGACGATGTCGCGCCGAGCCTCGTCGGATTGTCGGCGCATGTCGACGAGGAGAATTGGGGATGAGCGCAGCGTGTGAATGATGCGCGCGCGGAGCGGCGGCGCGCGCCTGATCTAGCGCTCACGCCGCCGCTTCGACTGCTTTTTAGAATTTGAACTTGACGCCGGCCTGCACGGCGCGCGGCTGGCCCGCATAGATCGAGCCGGTGGAATTCTGCGAGAGCACGAAGCCGGGGTTCTGAAAGCCCGAGCCGAGCGAGTTGGAGATCACCGTCGCAGAGGCGACATAGGTCCTGTCGAACACATTGCGCACCTCGATAAAGGCGGAAATGTTCTTCAAGAAGCCGATCGACACGTCGCGGTCGTAATGCAGATTGAGATTGACGAGGCCATAGCCCGGTATGGTGAGCTGATTGCCATTGTCGATGAAGTAGGAGCTCTTCAGCACATATTCCAAATAGGCGCCGACGCCTTTGAAGTCGCCCTGCGGAATGTCATAGCCGATGCGCGTCGTCAGCTCATGCGGGGCGACGCCGGGGATTTTGTTGCCTGCGCGGTCGAAATAGGAGGTCGGTCCGCGCTGCTCGGTGAATTGCGTGAAGATCTGATTATTATAGGCGTAATTGGCGAGCAGCCGCCATCCGTCGAAGGGCCGCCAGTCGAGCAGGAATTCCGCGCCGCGATGCACCGACCCCGGCGCATTATAGGTGTAGTTCTTGAGGCCGTTGCCGGGCGACTGCGTCAGCATCTCGTTCTGATACCATTCGTAGAAGCCGTTGAGCGTGACTTTCAACGTCTCCGTCGGCGTCCAGTCGAAGCCGGCGTCGAAGCCCGTGTTGCGTTGCGATTTGAGATTGGTGTTGTTGCCGTCGAGGCCTTGCTGATTGACGAAGAGGAAGCCGTATTGCGGCGTCCCATAGCCGCTGGAGGCGCGGGCGTAGAATTTCCACTCGCGATCGGGACGCCATGTCACCGAGGCTTCCGGCGCGAAATTCCAGAAGGTGCGATTGGCCGGCACGGTGGTCAGCGCGCCGGAGGGATAGGAGACGGACGAGGACAGCGCCGCGACCTTGCTCATCTCGCTCGCCAGAGCGATCACGCCGGTCACATCCGGCGCGAGCTCCAGCTCCTCGCGGAAACGCGCGCCGAGATTGGAATGCATGATCTCCTGCTTATTGGTGAGCAGCGGCCCGAGATCGCCATTGCCCCAGCCGAGGAGATTTTGTGAATAGGTGGTGAAGCGCGCGTGACTGTACCAGACGCCGAAATTGCTGGTGAGCTCGCGGCCCTGCAGCGCGCCGTGATTTGTGAGATCGGTCGAGATGTTGATCGAGGGCGCGTCGCCATAGGTGACCGGCGTGTCGATCGGCTGATAGAAATCCTTGTCGTCATAGATGAATTGCGTGCGCAGCGTCGTCTGCGCGTCGAGGTCGTGCTCCCAGCGCAGGCCCAGCATGTCGCGACGGTCGTTGCGATGCCAGCCCGATTGCAGAGCGGAGACTTGCGCCGTCGCGCCATTGGTTCCGTTGAGAAACACCGCCGTCTGGCCGCAGAGGCTGCGGCTGACGATGGTGGAAGGCGTCGGCAGGCCGTAGCAGCCGCGCTGATAGGGATTGACGTAGAATTGATTGAGCGAGAGGCGCGCCGGCACATTGGCGTAGAGCTGATTATGGACCCATTTGAAGGTGAAGCGATCGGTCGGCGTCGCCTCGTAGCTCGCCTTCAGATTGACGGTCTGTGTGTTGAAATCGGTGTGGGTCGTCGAGCCTTCGCCGCGCGCGTCGCTGGCGAAGACGGCGATGTCGAAATCGCCGTATTTCTTGCCGATCGCGGTGTAATTGGTGAAATAGCCGAAGCTGCCGGCCTCGTGGCCGGTCTCCACGCCGTCGATCTCGGCGCCCGTGCGGGTGCGGAAATTGATGGCGCCGCCATTGGCCCAATTGCCGAACAGAGCGGAAGAGGGGCCGCGATAGACGTCGACGCCCGCATAGGCGTGCGGATCGGTCGAATCGGTGCGCGAGAATCCGTCCGGCTGCGTCATGGTGAAGCCGTCCTCCAGCAGCACGATATTGCGCATCGCGCCGCCGATGCGCGCGCCGGAGCCGCGAATCGACAGCGTCATGTCGCGCGGGCCATTGCCCTGCTTGAAGGAGACGCCGGGGCTATATTCGACGAGATCGCCGATGGTGACGAGCGGCGAGGTCTTGAAATCCTCGCTCTTCACCGTGGTGAAGGTCTGGCCGGTCGGATCGCGATAGACCGGAAGCGCTTTTTTCTCGGGAGAAAATCCCGGCGCGGAGGCGTTTTGCTCCGCGCCGCGCGGGGCGCCTTCGCCGGCGACGTCGATGGAGGGAAGCGCCTCTTGCGCGGCGACTGAGGAAAGCGATGCGACGAGGAGCGCGCCGGCGGAGACGCCGCGCGAAAGCAGGGTGCGAGTCATGACGATTGTTCTCCTGGCGCGGCGCCGTCGAGCGCGCGCGGGTCTAAAGGACGGGGCGGCGGAGCCGCAGTCGACCGATCAGGAGAAAGAGGGCGGCGCGCGCGAGAGCCATGGCGTCGTCGGCAGAGCGACTCCGGCGCGGCGCGCGGCGTCGGCGCAAGGCATGGCGACGGAGGGCGTGTCGGGCGCGGCGAATTCGACGGCGCCGAGCAGGATCGCGATGAAGAGCGTCGCATCGCGGCGCGATGTCGCCTGCAGGCAGCAGCAGCCCACGCCTTGGTGTCCATGGCCGGTGTCGGAGGCGTGATGCGAGAGCGCGCAGATTTCCGGCGTCGCCGCGACGACCGAAGCCTCGTCGACAGCGACAGCGCGCGCAGCGAAGCCCGGCGCGACGCTCATCGCGAGTCCGAGAAGCACGGACAAAATCGCGACGACGCGCCCGAATGTCGGGAGCCGTTTCGCGCTGAATCGCTGTGACCGCTTCGTCATAGTCGCATAATCTGCAGCCGCCCGGAACTGTCAAGTCTCAGGCGGTGGTCGCAAGCCGGGACGACGCGCGCGCGATCAAGGCTGGCGCCGACGCTCATGCTCCCGGATCGGATCGAACATTTTCCGATCGACATGCGCCGTTGGGCTGGCCGTCTCGATCGTTGAAATGGCGTTCGAGCAAATTGCGTCATTCTCGCCGATTGGCGCGGCGTCTCTTCAGGCGAAGGTCACGCGCGTGATCGCGGGCGTGCGCTCGCGCCAGAACGCGAATCGTGAGAGCCATCGAAACGCGAGCCCGCGCCAGCCGCGATAGAATCGGTAATCCAATATCTCGACCGTCTCGATCGCCGCCCAGCTTCGCATCGTCGGCTCGATCTCGCTGTGGTCGATTCCCCAGGGCATGGGCGGAATGGTGAAATTCGGCGTGAGCCTATGGCCTTTCAGAGTCGCCTTCGAGAGCCAGCGCGGAACATGGTCGAACAGCAGATGCGCTTTCGGAAAGCGCAGCGCCATATCGTGCAGGAGCGACGCGGTCTCCTCGGGCGGGAGATACATGAACAGGCCCTGCGCCGTGACGAGGACCGCGCGCCCGGGCGGAACCTCGTCGAACCAGCGGCGGTCGAGCGCGCTCAGCGCGACATGGCGATGGCGCTCGTCGGGCTTTATGAAGCGCTCGCGTATGGCGATCGATTCCGGCAGATCCACCGTGATCCACAGCGCTCGGCCATTGTCGTCGATGCGAAACCGGTGCGTCTCCAGCCCTTCGCCGAGATTGACGATCACGCCGTCCGGATGCGCGGTCGAAAAGGCGCGTATCTCGGCGTCGAAGACGACGGCGCGGCTGGCGTGCGAGGGCTGCGCCTTGCCGAAGCTCCCCTCATAATCGTAATCGAGCGCGCGATAGATTTCGACGAGCTTTCGATCCTGCAGCAGGCCGTCCTCGCGCAACGCTTCGCCGGCGCGATTGTGCAGCGTCCACAACATGGTCTCCGGCACGCCGGTGAGATTGGGCGCGATCTTGTCCATGCGGCCTCCTCATGCAGAGCGCTCGTTCTCGAGCGCTTCCAGCGGAACCAGACGCCGATTCGGCGTTGGAACCGCGTCAAAACGAAAAGACTCTATGTCTCGCGCTCGATCGCGCGCCAACCGATATCGCGGCGACAAAAGCCCTGCGGCCAGTCGATGGCGTCGACGCCGCGATAGGCGAGCGCCTGCGCCGCGCGCACAGTGTCGCCGAGTCCGGTGACATTCAGCACGCGCCCGCCCGCGGCGAGGAGCTTGTCGCCATCCCGCCGCGTGCCGGCGTGAGTGACGACGACGCCGGCGATTTCGGCGGCGCGCTCGACGCCTCTTATTTCCGTGCCCGTCAATGGCGCTCCCGGATAGCCATTCGCCGCCAGCACGACGGTGAGCGCGGTTTGCGGCGAGAAGCGCGGCGGCGTCTGCGGCAGCGCGCCCGTCGCCGCGGCGAGCATCAGCGCGAGCAGATCGTCCTCCAGGCGCGGCAGCATGACCTGCGTCTCCGGATCGCCGAAGCGCACATTGTATTCGATGAGCTTCGGACCATCCTTCGTCAGCATCAGCCCGACGAAGAGCACGCCTTGAAAGGGCGCGCCCATCGCGCGCATGGCGCGCAGCGTCGGCGCGACGATCTTCTCCATCACGCGCGCCTCTATCTCCGCCGTGAAGCAGGGCGCCGGCGAATAGGCGCCCATGCCCCCTGTGTTCGGCCCGGTGTCGCCGTCGCCCGCGCGCTTATGATCCTGCGCGGAGGCGAAAGGCAGCGCGTGCGTCCCGTCGCAGAGCACGAAGAAGGAGGCCTCCTCGCCCTCGAGCTTTTCCTCGATCACCACCTCCGCGCCGGATTGGCCGAAGGCGCCGGAGAACATGGATTCGACCGCGCGCTCGGCCTCCTCGAGCGACTCGGCGACGACGACGCCCTTGCCGGCGGCGAGGCCGTCGGCCTTCACGACGATCGGCGCGCCTTTGTCGCGCAAATAGGCGAGCGCTTTCTGCTCGTCGTCGAAGCGCTCGTAATCGGCGGTGGGAATAGCATTCGCGCGGCAGAGGTCCTTGACGAAGCCCTTCGAGCCTTCGAGACGCGCAGCGGCCGCGGAGGGGCCGAACACGGCGACGCCCGTCTCGCGCAGAGAATCGGCGAGGCCTTCGACCAGCGGCTGCTCGGGCCCGATCACGACGAGCCCTATGTCCTGTTCCGCGCAGAAATGCACGACGGCCGCATGATCCGAAACATCGAGACGAACGAGCTCCGCGACCTCCGCCATGCCCGGATTGCCGGGCGCGGCGTAGAGCCGCGAGAGAAGCGCGCTTTTCGAGAGAGCCCGGGCGATCGCATGTTCGCGGCCGCCGGAGCCGATGAGGAGGACATTCATCGCGTGATCCGGATAAAGTGACGTCGCTCCTTCAATAGGGCCTCGCGCCTCCGGACGGAAGGGCCTCTCACCGCGACGCCTGCGCTCGCGCGAGCGTGTCCAGCGCCAGATTGAGCGCGAGCACATTGACCCGCGGCTCGCCGATGAAGCCCATGAGCCGCGGCTCGACATGCGTCTCGACCAGCGCGCGCACACGCGCCTCCGGCAGGTCGCGCGCCGCCGCCACGGCCGCGGCTTGCGCCAGCGCGAAGCGCGGCGAGATATGCGGATCGAGCCCCGAGGCGGAGGTCGTGACCGCGTCGGCCGCGACGACATCGATGCGCCCCGCCGCGAATTCCGCCTCGATCGCGGCGTCGACGCGATCGACCAGCTTTTTCGACGTCGGGCCGAGATTGGAGCCGCCGGAATTGGCCGCATTGTACGGCGCGTCGATCGTCTTGCTCGAATCATTGGGGTCCGGCGCCGTCGTCGCCGAAGGGCGGCCGTGGAAATAACGGTCGGAGGCGAAGCTCTGGCCGATCAGCGAGGAGCCGACGACGACGCCCTCGCGCGCGAGGAGGCTGCCATTGGCCCGCTCCGGAAAGGCGAGCTGCGCTATGCCGGTGATCGCCAGCGGATAGGCGAGGCCGGTGAGCAGGGTGAAGAGGACGATCATCACGATCGCCGGACGAATATGCGAGGACATGGACGGTTTCCTCAAACGAGATGAAGAGCGGTGACGACGAGGTCGATGATCTTTATGCCGATGAAGGGAACGACGACTCCGCCGAGCCCATAGATCAGCAGGTTTCGCCGCAGCAGCGACGCGGCGCCGACCGGCCGATAGGCGACGCCCTTCAGCGCGAGCGGAATGAGCGCGATGATGATCAGCGCGTTGAAGACGACCGCCGACAATATCGCCGATTGCGGCGAGGCGAGCCTCATCACATTGAGCGCGCCGAGCTCTGGATAGGTGACGACGAACAGCGCCGGGATGATGGCGAAATATTTGGCGACGTCATTGGCGATGGAGAAGGTCGTCAGCGAGCCGCGCGTCATCAAGAGCTGCTTGCCGATGGCGACGATCTCGATGAGCTTGGTCGGATCGCTGTCGAGATCGACCATGTTGCCGGCCTCGCGCGCCGCCTGCGTGCCGGTCTGCATGGCGACGCCGACATCGGCCTGCGCCAGCGCCGGCGCGTCATTGGTGCCGTCGCCGCACATTGCGATGAGGCGGCCGCCCTGCTGCTCCTTGCGGATGTAGGTGAGCTTGTCCTCGGGCGTCGCCTGGGCGATGAAATCATCGACGCCGGCCTCCGAGGCGATGGCCGCCGCGGTGACCGGATTGTCGCCCGTCACCATCACCGTCTTTATGCCCATGGCGCGCAGCTCGGCGAAGCGCGCCTTTATGTCGGGCTTGATGATGTCCTTCAAATGCACGACGCCGAGCAGCCGTCCATTCTCGCTGACGGCGAGCGGCGTGCCGCCGGCGCGCGAGATGCGCTCCACCGCGCGGGTGAAATCCTCGGGGGCGCGAAGCGGCGAATGTCCCGCGCGCTCCAGAATCTCGGCGACGGCGCCGCTCATGCGCGCGGCCGCGGGGGCGTCGCGCTCGCCGCTCGCATCGGTCTGAGCGAGTATGGCGTCGACGGCGCCCTTGCGCAGCGAGCGGCCCGGCAGATCGACGCCGGACATGCGCGTATGCGCGGTGAAGGGCACGACGCGCGCGTCGTGTCCGAGCTCCGGCGCCGCGAGGCCGTAGCGGCTGCGCGCCAGCGCGACGATGGAGCGGCCTTCCGGCGTCTCGTCGGCGAGCGAAGCCAGCAGCGTCGCCTCGGCGAGCGCGTGCTCGTCGACGCCGCCGACGGCGACGAGCTCATCCGCCATGCGATTGCCGAAGGTGATGGTCCCCGTCTTGTCGAGCAGCAGCGTGTCGACATCGCCGGCCGCCTCCACCGCGCGTCCCGATGTGGCGATGACATTGAAGCGGATGAGCCGATCCATGCCGGCGATGCCGATCGCCGACAACAGGCCGCCGATCGTCGTCGGAATGAGGCAGACGAGCAGCGCCGCGAGCACGGTGAGCGACAGCACGGTTCCCGAATAGCGCGCGAGCGGCCACAGCGTCACGCAGACGATGAGGAAGATGATCGTCAGCCCCGACAGCAGGATCGACAGCGCGAGCTCGTTCGGCGTCTTCTGCCGCTCGGCGCCTTCGACGAGCGCGATCATGCGGTCGATGAAGGTCGAGCCCGGCGCCGCGGTGATCTTCACCTCGATCCAATCGGAGAGCACGGTCGTGCCGCCGGTGACCGCCGAGCGGTCGCCGCCGGCCTCGCGAATGACCGGCGCGGATTCGCCGGTGATGGCGGATTCATTGACCGAGGCGACGCCCGCGATCACCTCGCCGTCGCCGGGGACGAGATCGCCCGCCTCGACGCGCACGACGTCGCCGATCCGCAAATCGAGCGCCGAGATCGTCTCGACGCCGCCGCCTTTGCGCAGCTTCGCCTTGGCGTCGCTGCGCGTGCGGCGCAGCGCGTCGGCTTGCGCCTTGCCGCGTCCTTCGGCCACCGCTTCCGCGAAATTGGCGAAGAGCACGGTGAACCACAGCCAGGCGGCGATCTGACCGGAGAACAGCGAATCGCCGTCCTCGGCGACGAGATCGCGGAGGAAGAGAATCGTCACCACGGCGGAGACGACTTCCGTGACGAAGATCACCGGATTGCGCGCCAGCTTGCGCGGATCGAGCTTGCGGAAAGCGTCGATCGCGGCGCGGCGCAGAATGGCCCGATCGAGCAGGCCGGGCGCGGAGACTTTCGAAGACATTGCGGGAACTCCGTTCAGAAGAGCTTGCCGGCCTGCAGTAGGAAATGCTCGACGATGGGGCCGAGCGCGAGCGCAGGGAAATATTGCAGCAGATAGAGGATGACGATGACGCCGATCAGCAATCCGACGAACAGCGGACCATGCGTCGGGAAGGCGCCGATCGACGTGGGCGCGCGCTTTTTCTGCGCGAGCGCGCCGGCGATGGCGAGCACCGGAATCACATAGGCGAAGCGGCCGAACGCCATGGCGAGGCCGAGCGTGGTGTTGTACCAGAGCGTGTTGCCGGAGAGCCCCGCGAAGGCCGAGCCATTATTGTCGGTCGTCGAGGCGAAGGCGTAGAGAATTTCCGAGAGCCCGTGCGGGCCGGCGTTGTTGAGACTGTCGAGCGCTGTCTTCAGCATCACCGAAGCGGCGGAGAAGCCGAGCACGCAGAGCGGATAGACGAGCACGGCGAGCATGGCGAGCTTCATCTCGCGCGTCTCGATCTTCTTGCCGAGATATTCCGGCGTGCGGCCGACCATCAGGCCGGCGACGAAGACGGCGACGACGACGAGCACGAGGAAGCCATAGAGTCCCGCGCCGACGCCGCCGGGCGCGATCGAGCCCATCAGCATATTGAAGAGCGGCACGAGTCCGCCGAGCGGCATGAAGGAATCATGCATGGAATTGACCGCGCCCGCGCTGGTGCCGGTCGTCGCGGCGGCGAAGAGCGCGCTGGTCGCGACGCCGAAGCGTAGCTCCTTGCCTTCCATATTGCCGGGCGAAGGATCGACGCCGATCTCGGTGAGCAGCGGATTGCCGCCGGCCTCCGCCCAATAGGCGACGGCGATTCCGGCGACGAGCACGATCATCATCGTGATGGCGATCGCGCGTCCCTGACGAATGTCGCCGACGACGCGGCCGAAGGCGAAAGCGAGCGAGAAGGGAATGACGAGCAGCGCCCATATCTCGAGAGAATTGGCGATGGCGTCCGGGCTTTCGTACGGATGCGCGGAATTGGCGTTGAAGAAGCCGCCGCCATTGGTTCCGAGCTCCTTGATCGCCTCCTGGCTGGCGACCGGGCCGATCGAGATGATCTGCTTTGCGCCCTCGAGCGTCGTCGCCTCCAGCGAGCCTGCGAGCGTCTGCGGCACGCCGAGCGCGGCGAGCGCGAGCGCGAGGATGATTGCGAGCGGCAGCAGCACATAGAGAATCGAGCGCGTGAGATCGACCCAGAAATTGCCGATCGTCGGCGATTGCGCGCGCGCGAAGCCCCGCGCCAGCGCGAAAGCCATGGCGAGTCCGGTGGCGGCGGAGAGGAAATTATGCACGGTGAGGCCGAGCATCTGCGTGAGATGACTCATCGTCGTCTCGCCGCCATAGTTCTGCCAGTTCGTATTGGTGACGAAGCTGATCGACGTGTTGAAGGCGAGATCGGGCGGGACCGGATCGAATCCCTGCGGATCGAGCGGCAGCAGATGCTGGAATCGTTGCAGCGCATAGAGCGAGACGAAGCCGGCCAGGCTGAAGACGAGCATGGCGATGGCGTAAGAGAGCCAGCTCTGCTCGCGCGTCGGATCGACGCCCGATAATTTATAGAAAAGCCTCTCGACCGGCGCGAGCAGCGGCGAGAGGAAATTGCGCTGGCCCGAGAGCACGCGCGCGACATAGGCGCCGAGCGGGACCGCCGCGGCCAGAACGGCGGCGAGCACGATCGCGATTTGCGCCAGTCCAATGGCGTTCATTGCAGAGTCCTTTGTAAAAACTCAGAACTTTTCGGGATGAAGGAGCGTGTAGACGAGATAGGCGCCGAGCAGGACGGCGACGCCCAAGCCGAGAACGGGTTCGAGCATGAGCTGCTCCTTTCACAATCGTCCGCAGAAACGCGCATAGGCTCCCATCAGCGCAAAGAAGATGGCGCTGAGGCAAAGATAGACGAGGTCGAGCATGGGTCGGCTCCGTGACAGAGGGATGCGCTTCAGGCTTTTGCGAGACTTCAGGCTTTTGCGAGATTTCAGGCTTTTGCGAGACTTCGGCTCGACAGGCGTGCGCCGGCGTAGCGCATCTTCATGCGGCGACGGCGCAAGCGCAGGAGAAGCGCGCGCAAGAGGAGCGCGCCTGCGCCTTCGCGCTCGGTCGTGAGCTTGCGGCTCCACGCGGTTCGATAGATGCGCCAAGCAGCGGCATAGGCCGCGACGAGCGATAGAGCGGCGATCGCCGCGCTGATGATCTGGAACATTCTCGCCACTCCTCAAAAGGGTCGACGGCGGCAGAATGCGCCGCTCGGCCATAAAGGAGCCATTCGCGATTCGACCGATCGTATAAGGGCTTCATAAAGATCGGGCGAAGGCGGCGATTTTCACCGCCATGCGCTTGCGCGCGCGGCGCGTCCCGAGCATTTTCTGTCGGCGGACCACGAGCGTCGCGAGAGCGGCGAGAGATTGCGAGAGTAGAGAGAGATGGCGGAGGCGGGAGGCGATTTCGAACGCCGGCCAGACCCGGATGCGCTGCTGGCGCTCGCGGATCGGGAGAAGCGCGGCAGGCTGCGCGTCTTTCTCGGCGCGGCGCCCGGCGTCGGCAAGACCTACGCCATGCTCGCCCGCGCCCGCGCGCTGAAGGCCGACGGCGTCGATGTCGTCATCGGCCTCGTCGAGACCCATGGGCGCGGCGAGACGGAAGCGCTGGTGGAGGGGCTCGAAGCGCTGCCGCGGCGCAAGATCGACTATCGCGGCCGCACGCTCGAGGAATTCGACGTGGACGCCGCGCTGGCGCGCCATCCGGCGCTCATCGTCGTCGACGAGCTGGCGCACAGCAATGCGCCCGACAGCCGTCATCCGAAGCGCTGGCAGGATGTGGAGGAGCTGCTCGATTCCGGCGTCGATGTCTGGACAGCGCTCAACATTCAGCATCTCGAGAGTCTCGCCGACATCGTCTCGCGCATCACCGGCGTCGCGGTGCGCGAGACCGTGCCCGATCGCGTGCTGCAGGATGCGGCCGAGGTCGTGCTCGTCGATGTGACGCCCGACGAGCTGCTGCAGCGGCTGCGCGAGGGCAAGGTCTATGTGCCCGATATGGCGCGTCGCGCCGTGCAGCATTTCTTCACGCCGCGCAATCTCACCGCGTTGCGCGAGCTGGCGCTGCGCCGCACGGCCGAGCGCGTCGACGATCAGATGGTCGATTATCTGCGGCAGAATGCGATCGAAGGCCCTTGGGCGACCTCCGAGCGCCTGCTCGTCTGCGTCGGCGGCGACAGTCTGGCGGAGCCGGTGGTGCGCGCCGGCGCGCGTCTCGCGACCGGCCTCAACGCGCCCTGGATCGCGCTGCATGTCGAGCGCATCGGCGAGGAGGAGCAGGACCCGGAGCGCGCGCGTCGCATCGACGAGGCGCTGCGTCTCGCCGAGCGTCTCGGCGGCGATGTGGAGCGGATCGGCGGGCGTGATCTCGCCGGGGAGGCGCTGCGATTCGCGCGGCGCGAGAACATCACGCAGATCGTCGTCGGCCGCAGCCGCGCGGGGCTTCTGGCCAGGCTGCGGCGCAAGTCGCTGACCGACGAGATCGTGCGGCGCTCCGACGACATCGCCGTGCAGGTCATCACCGAGGGCCGCGAGCAAGCCGCGGAGGAGCCGCGCCGGCCGGCGCCGCAGCGCGCGCATCGCGCGTTCTGGCGCGGGCTCGGCGCGACGCTCGCGTCCGTCGCCTGCGCGGCTCTCGTCGCCTGGCCGCTCGACGTGTGGCTCAGCCTGCCCAATCTGGCGATGATTTTCCTCGCCTCGGTCGTGTTCTGCGCGCTGGCGGCCGGCGTCTGGTCCGGTGTGGCGGCGGCGACCCTCTCGTTTTTCGCCTTCGATTTTTTCTTCGTCGATCCACGCTACGAATTCACCATTTCGCAGCCGCACGAATTCCTGTCGCTGCTCGTCTATACATTCGTCGCCATTGTGACGGGCACGCTCGCCGGCCGCGTGCGCGAGCAATCGCGGGCGATGCGCGCGCGGGCGGAGGCGGCGCAATCGCTGTTCGAATTCTCGCGCAAATTATCGAGCGCCGCCTCGCTCGACGAGGTTCTCTGGGCGGCGGCGGTCCATGCGCAAAAGGCGCTCGACGCGAAATGCGTGATTCT
The DNA here is from genome assembly GCF_036560965.1 of Methylosinus sp. Taxonomy (NCBI): domain Bacteria; kingdom Pseudomonadati; phylum Pseudomonadota; class Alphaproteobacteria; order Hyphomicrobiales; family Methylocystaceae; genus Methylosinus; species Methylosinus sp. The sequence continues at coordinate 83,249 of NZ_DATBQF010000020.1, forward strand.
GCTGGTGCCCGACGAGGGCGAATTGACGATCTCCGCCGCCTGGCCGCCCATCGATCGATTGGACGCCAAGGAGGCGGGCGCGGCGCGCTGGGCCTATGAGCGGGCCGAGCCCGCGGGACTGCGCAGCGGCACTCTGCCCAACATACGATTCGCGTTTCGTCCGCTCGCCACGACGCGCGGCGTCGTGGCGGTGATCGGCCTCGAGCCGAAGAATGCGGAGGAGACGCCCTCCGCGCAGAACGAGAGAATGCTGACCGCCATTCTCGAGCAGACCGCGATCGCCGTCGACCGCTCGCTGCTCGTCGGCGAATCGGTGCGCGCGGCCGCGCTCGAGGAAAACGAGAAGCTGCGCACGACGCTGCTCGCCTCGCTCTCGCATGATCTGCGCACGCCGCTCGCCTCCATCACCGGCGCGGTGACGAGCCTGCGGCAGCTCGGCGACCGGCTCGCCGATGCGGATCGTGTCGATCTGCTCGCCTCGATCGAGGAGGAGGCGGCGCGTCTGTCGCGCTTCGTCGTCAATCTTCTGGACATGTCGCGCATCGAATCGGGCGCGCTGGCGCCGCGTCGCGAGCTGGTCGACGTCGGCGAGGCGGCGCGCGCCGCGGTCGAGCGCAGCCGGAAGGAGTTTCCGCAGCTGAAGGTCGCGGTGAGCCTCGCGCCGGACTTGCCGGCGATCCGCGGCGACGCCGGCCTGCTCGGGCAGGTTTTGTTCAATCTGCTCGACAATGCGAACAAATATGGCGGCGGCCAGGCCTCGGTCTATGCGCGGCGCGACGGCGGCGATCTGCTGCTCACCGTGACCGATGAAGGGCCGGGCGTGAAGCCGGGCGATCTCGAGCGTATTTTCGAGAAATTCTACCGCGGCGGCCGCGTCGACGGCCGCAAGGCGGGCACCGGCCTCGGCCTCTCCATCTGCCGTGGCCTGGTCGAGGCGATGGGCGGAACCATCGTCGCGCAGAGCCCGGCGATCCGCCGCAAAGGCACGCGCATCGTGCTGCGTTTCCCGGCGCCGGAGCAGCCGCGGCGCGACGCTGTGGCGTGAACGCATCACTCGCCGAAAATCGATTTGGCGTGAGCGTCGCGGCCACGTTTTCGCCGTTCATTTACGTTTTCTGGCTTTTATCGACGCGCGCGGCGCGCAGAGGGCGCGACTCGGGGACAAGCCGTCCGAGCAGAGCCCCCGGGGGGTCATGGAGAGAGTCATGAAGGAGATTTCGGCACGGAAAATCGCGGGCGCTTTCGTCGCGCTCGGCCTCGGCGTCGCGCCTCTGGCGACCGCCACGCCGGCCGCCGCGAGCGATCCCGGCGCGGCCATTGCGGCGGGCATCGGCGGCTTCGCGCTCGGCGCGCTCGCCGGCAGCGCGGCGCGTCCGGTTCCGCCGCCGCCGCCCTATTATGGCGCCCCGGCCTATTATCCGGCGCCCGTCTATGAAGCGCCGCCGCCCTATCGTTGCTGGCGCGAGCGTCGCCCGGTGTTCGACGAATATGGCGTCGTCGTCGGCTATCGCCCGACTCGCGTCTGCGAGTGAGCGCGGGGCGAGGCGTCGCGTCTCGCCTTCCCTCGCCTTTCGGATTCTACGGTCCCTGCAACCCTGACCGACGTCGCCGCGTTACAGCCCATGAGAGGCGCGGCCGTCGCTTGTTCGGGGAGATCTTGGCTCCCGTCGGCCCGTCGCCGGGAGCGTCGCATCATGGCCGTATCGCGTAAGTTCTCCTTCATCTCCAATTCGCGCGCTCTCGTCGGCGTGACCGTCGCCGTCGGCCTCGGCGCGGCGCTCGCGGCCACGCCGTCGCTGGGCGCGCGCTCGGACGCGCCCATCCTCGCGGCTCCCGTCCTCGCGGCTCCGATCGAGCGCGCAGCCTTCGGCGACAGCGCGACGGCGTTGCGGCCTTTCGGCTCCGGTCCGGCCATTCTGGTCGGCCGCGCCTATGGCGCCGACGACGAGGATTGCGTGCTGGCCGTCACGCGAATCGAAGGCTCCGACGGCGAGGTCAGCGTGGCCCGCGGCATCGCCTGCCCGCAGTGAGCGGAAAACAGTGAGCGGCGCGGCGCAGGCTCAGCGCACGACGATGCGGCCCATGCCCCAATTGGGCTCGACGCGCGGACGACGCGTGCGGAACTGACCTTTCAGCACTAGCGCGAAGGCGATGGCGTCGAGGCCGGCGAGCGTCAGCCACCAGAGCTGCTCGGCCGCCGGGCCCAGCACGCAGATCGTCAACCCCGTCGCCAATCCTCCGAGCAGAAAGGGTGCGAGCACCGGCCGCGTCCGCCCGATGATATAGAAGGCGCGGGCGACGATGGCCGCGAGGCCGAACGCGCCGAGAATTCCGAGATCGAACCAGACCTGGAACAGCAGGCTGCGCGGCGTGTCCGGATAGAGATAATGGCCGGCGACGCCGAATGTCGCCGCGCCGAAGCCATGGCCGATGAGCAGGCGCGGCCCGTCATTGGCGATGATCCGCCCCCAGGTCTCGAGCGGCGCGGCGAAGGCGGGCAGGCGTTCTTGCGCGACGAGATGCACGAGCATCGGCGCCAGCGGCGCGAGCAGGATCAGAGCCGCCGAGACGATCGCCAGCAGCGCGCCGGCGCGGCGCGCCTTGCCGAAGGAGAGCGCCAGCACGAGCGCGCCGGCGATGAGCGCCGGCAAAACATTGGGCGCGCGCGCCAGCAGGCAGGCCGAGACGCTGACGAGAGCGACGACGGAGGCCGAGACCCAGCGGCCGCGTAGCGCCAGCGCGCCGAGCGCCGGCCAGATCGCCAGCGCCAGGCCGAGGCCGGCGCGTTGCAAGGCGTCGCTGTCGAGATCGACCGGCTGATCGCCGCCGGCCGCCGACAGCAGCGCGACGGCCGCGAGCGCCGCGGCGGCGGCTCCGGTGCCGATCGGCAGTAGATTGAGATTGGAGGTCTTGGTGCGCGCCGGCAGCAGCGCGCAGGCCGCGGCGACCAGCGCCAGCGTGGCGGCGCTCTTGGCGAATCGCTCGGCCGGTCCGGCGCTGAAGGGCGTCCAGGCCAGCGACAGTCCCGTCCAGCCGACGAAGAAGAAAGCGGCCAGCGCCGTCGGCGTCAGCGCCAGCGCGGCGATCTCTCGCAACCGCCGCGTTCCCGGCGCGAGGCTGGCGGAGAGCAGCAGCAGAGCGGCGCCGATGGGCAGCAGAATATAGATCGTCTGCTGCGTCAGGATCGGCGCGAGCTGCGAGATGATGAACAGCAGCATGATGCTGAGACGCGCCAGGAGGCGCGCGGCCTCGGCAGCCGGATCGTCAATTGTGCGTCGCGATACATTGGACATGGCGGCGGCGTTCGGCGTAAGGCGCGCGCCCGAAAGGCGGCGCGGAGAACTCTACTGTTTGTGGTTCGGCGAATCCATGGACGCGCCGGCGTTGCGCCGCGGCAATCTGCGCCGCGGCGTCACTTTTTCGAGAGGTGTGTCTCTTTTGCCCACTCCTCGCGCACGGCGGCCTCGGTCTCGCTGGGGAGAACCTTCCCGGCGAGTTTGGCGAAATCTCCCGCGGGCAGGAGCCGCGCCAGCGCCCACACCGCCGCGCCGCGCGCCAGCGGCGAAGAATCGCCGAGCAAGGGCTCGACCGCAGCGGCGAGCGCGGGACGTTTCGAATTGCCGATGGCGATCGCCACATTGCGGCGAAAGCGGGCATGGCCGAGGCGCTTGACCGGCGTTCCCGCGAACATTGCGCGAAAGCCCGGATCGTCGAGCGCGGCGAGATCGGCGAGCGCGGGCGCGGAGAGCTCCTCGCGCAACGCGAGCTTGGCGTCGCGCGCGCCTTGCGCGAATTTGTTCCACGGGCAGACGGCGAGACAATCGTCGCAGCCGAACACGCGATTGCCGATCGCTTCTCGAAACTCGCGCGGAATCGGGCCTTTGTGCTCGATGGTGAGATAGGCGATGCAGCGTCGCGCATCGAGCCGATAGGGCGCCGGAAAAGCCTTCGTCGGGCAGATGTCGAGGCATTTGCGGCAGGAGCCGCAATGGTCCTGCTCGGGCGCGTCGGGCTCCAGCGCCAGATCGGTGAAGATCGCGCCGAGCAGCAGCCAGGAGCCGAAGCGCCGCGAGACGAGATTGGTGTGCTTGCCCTGCCAGCCGAGTCCGGCGGCCTGGGCCAGTGGCTTCTCCATCACCGGCGCCGTGTCGACGAACACCTTCACCGCGCCGCCGCCCGCCTGCGCCAGCAGAAAGCCGGCGAGCTGCTTCAGCCGGCCCTTGACGACCTCGTGATAATCGCGCCGACGGGCGTAGAGCGAGATCGCGCCGCGGTCGCGCTCGGCCAGCGTCGCGAGCGGGTCGCCCGGCGCGCCGTAATCGACGCCGAGCATGATGATCGAGCGGGCTTGCGGCCACAGCGCTTCGGGCGACGCGCGGCGATCGGCGGTCTCGGCCATCCAGCCCATATCGCCATGGGCGCCGGCGGCGAGCCATTCGGCGAGGCGGGCGGGCGCCCCGGCCGGAGCGCGCGCGGCCGTGATGGCGCAGAGATCGAAGCCGAGCTCCAGCGCGCGGCGGCGCAGCGCCTCCTCTACGGTCAGAAGTCCAGCTCGGCGTAGACCGGCCCCGGCGTCATGCCCGGCGTGCGATCGGCCAGCAGGGGCCGGAACGCCGGCCGCGATTTGATCCGCTGATACCAATGCTTGACCGTCTCGTCCTCGTCCCATGGCACGTCGCCCAGATAGTCGACGCAGGAGAGATGGGCCGCCGCCGCGAAATCCGCATAGGTCAGGGATTCGCCCGCCAGCCAGCGCCGCGCCTCGGTCAGATAGCCGATATAGCGGATATGGGGACGCAGATTGGCGCGTGCGACCCGCAGCAGGTCCATGTCCGGCGCGCCGCCGCCGATCTCGGGAGCGAGAAAGCGCTTGTAGACTTTTTCGGTGACCAGATAATTCGTCACCTCGTCGAAGAATTTGACGTTGAACCAATCGATCAGCCGGCGCGTCTCGACGCGCTCGCGCAGCCCGCGCGGCATCAGCCGCAGGCCGGTGAAATCGCTCGGCAGGCAATCCTCGAGATATTCGACGATGACGCTCGCGCCCGCAATCACGCTTCCGTCGTCGTCGACGAGCAGCGGCGTCCGGCCGGCGGGGTCGAGCATCAGAAACTCGCGCCGCCGTTCCGCCGCTCTCTCCTCGATCAGCGTCGTCTCGATCCCATATTCGGCGAGAATCAGTCGCACGAAGCGGGAATGGGGGCAGAGCGGATGATGATAAAGAGTGGGCATGGAGCCGTGAGGTGACGGCGAAACGCCGGAGACGGGGACAGGCCGCGCGCAAGCGGAGCCGTCCGTATATGTCGGCGCGCGCGGCGCGACAAGCGCGGAGATCGGGCGCCGAACCCGCGCAATTTTGCTCCAATTGGTTGAAAATAATCCGCTTCGCGCCGAGCTGAAGGGGCGCCCGCGAAACCGGCCGCCACCCGCCTTTTTTATGGGCTGCGTTAATGATTGGTTTCTGATTCGTGGACGGCGCGCCGAGGGTGGAGAATTCCGAGCGCATGATCTCCTCCCTTTCCCGCGGCTGCCCTATGCCGCCGGTGTAGCGGAAACGTGGCCCGGGATTCGTGCGCTGGCGCACATGACGGATCGCTCGATTTCGAGATTGCGCGTCTCGACGAGGTGCGCGGGCGCGGAGCAATTTTCCGATCGACGGCTCCGAGCACGCGGCATGGCCGGTTCCGAACGTCCTCGCCTCGTCCGAGAAAACCCTGCCCGACGCGATCGACGAGGCGTGACAGGCGCTCAAATAGCCTTGCCCGGTCAGCCCGTCTTGCTCTCGAAGTCCGTCTTGCTCTCGAAGGTGGTCTTGCCCTCGAAGCGGCAGAGATCGGCGATGATGCAGCGCTCGCATTCCGGCTTGCGCGCCTTGCACACATAGCGCCCGTGCAGGATCAGCCAGTGATGCGCATGCAGCTTGTAGCGCTCGGGAACGCGCTTCTCTAGGCCGTCCTCGACCTGCTCGACGGTCTTGCCCTTGACGAGCGGCAGGCGATTGGAGACGCGGAAAATATGCGTGTCCACCGCGATCACCGGCACATGAAAGGCGATGTTGAGCACGACATTGGCGGTCTTGCGGCCGACGCCCGGCAGCGCCTGCAAGGCCTCGCGGTCGCAGGGAACCTCGCCGCCGTGCTTCTCGATCAGCTGTGCGCAGAGCGCGATGACATTCTTCGCCTTGGTGCGGAAGAGGCCGATCGTCTTGACATGATCGCGCACGACATCCTCGCCGAGCGCCAGCATCTTCTGCGGCGTGTCGGCGATCGCGAACAGAGCCCGGGTCGCCTTGTTGACGCCGACGTCGGTGGCCTGCGCCGACAGCACGACGGCGACGAGCAGCGTGAAGACGTTCACATGCTCGAGCTCGCCTTTGGGATGCGGATCGGCGGCCTCGAGACGCGCGAAAATCTCCGCGATACGGGCGGCCTCGCGGCTGCGCGGCGGTGCGGGGCGCCGCGCCTTGGCGAGCAGGCTCTTTTCGTTCGGCATAAACGCGTTATAACTCGACGTTTCGGAGAACGAAAGGCGGCGGCGTGACGGCGAGCGCTCCTTCTGCGGAAACCATCTATCAGACGCGGCTCATCCCCCATCGCTCGATGACGCGGCGACAGGCGCATGTGTTCATCCTGCTGTTCGGCGCGGGAAGCTGCGTGCTGTCGGTTCCCTTCTATATTCTCGGCGCCTGGCCGGTGGTCGGCTTCATGGGGCTCGACGTGCTGGCGCTCTATGTCGCGCTGCGTGTGAGCTTCCACTCGGCCAGGGCGTTCGAGAGCCTCCGCCTCACCCCTTTCGAGCTGGCGATCGTGTCGGCGAGTTCCTATGGCGCGCGGCGGGAGCGGCGCTTCGACACTTATTGGCTGCGGCTCGAGACGGAGGAGGACGAGGAGTTCGGCATGCAGCGCGTGCTCATCGTCTCGCGCGGCGAGCGTGTCGAGATCGGCGCTTTTCTCGGGCCGGAGCAGAAGGCCGCGCTCGCCGAGGAGCTTTCCCGCGCGCTGGCGCAGGCCAAGCGCGGGCCGCTCTACTCCTGACGCGTTTTCGGGTGGCGGCGCCCGGCCGCGCGCGCCATGATGCGCGCATGACGCTGCGCTCCGATATGGCCCCTCCTTCCGCCACGACCTCTCCTCCCGCGCAAACATGGCCGCAGGAGGATTATGCGCAGGTCGCGGAGACGATCCGCTTCATCGGCGAGAATTGGCGACGGCAGCCCTCGGTCCAGGAAATGGCGGCGGCCGCTGGCCTTTCCGAAGCGCATTTGCGCGCCTTGTTCCGGCGCTGGGCGGGGCTCTCGCCCAAGGCCTTCCTGGAGGCGCTGACGCTGCGCCATGCGCGCGCTCTGCTGGGCGGCGAGACGAGCCTGCTCGACGCCTCGCTCTCGCTCGGTCTCTCGGGCCCCTCGCGCCTGCACGATCTCTTCGTGACCCATGAGGCGCTGACGCCCGGCGAGTTCAAGCGCGGCGGCGAAGGGCTCGACATGCGCTACGGCTTCCACCCCTCGCCTTTCGGCGAGGCGATCCTGGTCATGACGGAGCGCGGTCTCGCCGGGCTCGGCTTCGTCGACGGCGCGCGTGAGGCGGCGCTCGACGATCTACGCCGTCGCTGGCCGAAGGCTCGATTTTCGCTCGATGCCGCGGCGACGGCGCCGTTCGCGCGGCGCGCCTTCGATCCGGCGGAATGGCGGCCCGACCGGCCCTTGCGGCTCGTGCTGATCGGCTCGCAATTCGACGTCTCGGTCTGGGAGGCGCTGCTCGCGATCGACATGGACCGGGCCACCACCTATGGCGCGATCGCCCGGCGGCTCGGCAAGCCCGGCGCGGCGCGGGCGGTGGGCGCGTCGGTCGGGCGCAATCCCGTGTCCTTCGTCGTGCCCTGCCATCGCGTGCTCGGCGCGAGCGGCGCGCTCACCGGCTATCATTGGGGGCTCACGCGAAAGCAGGCGATCATCGGCTGGGAGGCGGGGCGTCTCGCGGTATAGCGTCACGGGCGCCGGTCGATGCGTTCGAAATGCGCCTCGGCCTCCTTCGTCAGCCGCTCCTCGTGGATTTTCCAATAGCGCCACAGCACGAATGCGCCGACGATCGCGCCGGCGAGGCCGATCCAGCCGAGGGGGCCGGCGACCCTGTGAATGGCGGCGCCGAAGAGATAGCCGCCGAGGCCGAAGGACAGCGCCCAGCATATGCCGCCGGCGGCGTTGTAGAACAGGAATTTCAGCGGATCGAAGCGATTGGCGCCGGCGAGCACGGCCGCCAATATGCGCAGGAGCGCGATGAAGCGGCCGAAGAACACGATGGCGCCGCCCCAGCGCATGAACAGATATTGCCCCAGCCGCAATTGCGGCGGCCCGACGCCGATATGGGAGCCGTAGCGCATCAGCAGCTTCACGCCGAACTCGCGACCGACCCAGAAGCCGATATTGTCGCCGAGGATCGCGCCCGCCGCCGCCGCCGCTATGACGAGCCCTATGTCCATATTGCCCGAGTGGCCGGCGTAGATCGCCGCGCCGACCAGCGTCGTCTCGCCGGGGAGGGGAATGCCGGAGCTCTCCAGCGCGACGATGAAGAATATGGCCCAATAGCCATAGGTCGTCAGAATCGAGACAATCGTCGCTTCATCCATCATGCGTCGCCCCGGCCGATCCGACATAGGGCGGCATTGTCGCCGCCGGACCGGCCGCGGGCAAGAGGCGCGAGGCGGGCAAGAGGCGCGAGGCCGGCAGAGGGCGCGAGGCCGGCAATAGGGCGTGAGACCGTCAGCGTGCGTCGAGGCCCACGGCGCGCCGCAGGCGGGGCGTCCCGTCGAAGGAGAGGTCGCCGTCGCGCCGAACGAAAGGCAGCCCATAGCCCTTCACATCGTCGGCGAATTGCGCGCCGCTCTCCAAGGCTTTCTCGACGACCCTGCGCAGCCCGCTCAGAATCGGCTGATCGGAGCCGTTCATCTCGCTGGCGAGAAGGGCGCGCTCGGTCTCGTCGGCGCGCAATGCGAAATTGCGCACCACCACGGCCACGAAGCGCCCTTCGCTGATCCCCTTCTCCAGCGCCACGGCGCGGACTCTCTCGGCGAAAACGCCTCCGATGCAGCAGGTCGCGGCTTGCGCGACCTGGTCGTTCGAGCATGAATGGATCAGATCGGTGACGAGCATGACCTTTTCTCCGCCCTGCGAACGAAACTCTCCTGCCCCGTTGGAATGCATTTTCCCAATTCCCATATGCTGCGTGCGGCGCTTCGCATTGTCGGCTTCCACTCTTCGAGCCGCCGCTCCAGCGCATATCCCCAACCGCACACGCAAAAGCCGGACCAGATTTTTCAAAGTCTAACCTCGCATTCTTTGGAAGCCGTTATGTCGTCGCAAAACTGGACTTCATTTGAATCTATTCGGTCGCGCCGGGGTCCTGCGCGGCGCCGCGTAAGCAAAACGTCGTAGAAGTGAAAAGGTTTCATTGGGTGCGAGGCTCGCGAACGAGGCTCGGCGGCGAAGGCCTTGCCGGCCGGCGAAGCGGCGCGATTTCTAATGAGGAGAGTCGTCGCGGATATAGGGCGCGTCCCGCGCCGGTCGTCGCGGCTTTTATGGAGGAATGTCGATGGAACGTCGCGCTTTCATGAAATTTTTTGTCGCTGGCGCGGCGGCAGTCCTCGCCGCCGGTCCGTCACAGGCGCTGACATCGGTCGCGCCGCTCGATGCTCCACGGGCGCTAGAACCGGCTCCGGAGGCCGCTGTGGCGACGCCGGAGGATCTCGAGCAGGCGCGGGTCGAAAAGACCTATTGGTATTACCGTCGCCGCGTCTGGCGGCGGCCGCGCTGGCGCCGCCGCGCCTGGCGGCGCTATTACCGGCCGCGCTACTGGCGCCGGCGTCGCTACTATTACTGAACGTTCGGGCCATGCACGAGCCGGAACGCGGCCGGATCGCCGGCCGCGCGCCTCTCGCGCATTCACCCAGCGCTTCTCGCGCGCGTCACCAGGAGCCGGTGTTCGGCATGGAGCTCCAGGGCTCGGCCGGCGGCAGCGGCGCGCCCTTCTGCAAGAGTTCGATCGAGATCTGATCGGGCGAGCGGACGAAGGCCATAAAGCCGTCCCGCGGCGGGCGGTTGATGGTGACGCCCGCCGCCTGCAGACGCGCGCAGACGGCGTAGATATCGTCCACGGCGAAGGCGAGATGGCCGAAATTGCGGCCGCCCGCATAGTCGCGCTCGTCCCAATTATAGGTGAGCTCGACGAGCGGCGCGCCGCCCTGCGCCTGCGGAAGATCGTCCGGCGCGGCGAGATAGACGAGCGTGTAGCGGCCCGTCTCGCTCTCGGTGCGGCGCACCTCGACGAGGCCGAGCTTGCCGCAGAAGAAGTCCAGCGAGCCGTCGAGATCGCCGACGCGGATCATGGTGTGAAGAAATCGCATGGTTGCGCGCCTTTCGTGCGGTGGGAGGCGGCGAGCATAGCCTCCCCGCCGCTCCGACGCACGCGCCGATCGCGCTTCTATTGATGAGGCAAGATATTCAGCGCGGTCTCCAGCGCCATGATCATCGGAATGATCGCTTCCTTCTCCTGCTCGATCGTGCCGAATTCAGCCGATTTCAGCCGTTGCTCGACCTCGTGAATGGTCAGCAGCCGGCGCTCCAGGACGATCAGCAGCTCCTTCGCGATCTGCGGCTCGAGCTCGATCTTGATCATGCGCGCATTTTCCCTCTCGACGGATGGGCGACTCGCCGCGCCGAGGGCTTTCGCGTCTCGATTCTGGTCGACCGCGCGCATCATGGCGGCGATCGTCGGCGGCCGCTGTGCGCCAGCGCATATTGCGAAGCTTCAGAGACCGCGCGCCCAGGCCGGCCGCAGCGGCGCATCCTCCGGCGCGGCGATGGCGGCGCGCAATTGCTCGAGCAGGCGCGGCTTGTCGGCGCCGAGCGTGCCGCGCAGCACCAGCCAATTGGAGGCGTGGTCGCTGCGGAAGACGGTTCTCTTCAATTCCAGCCGGGAGAGGAGAATTTCCATCTCGCGCAGCAGGCCGGGCACGTCGAGCGGCGCGAAATCGGGAAATTTGTCGCGAAACCGCGCCTCGCCCGCGGGGAAGCTCACGACCAGCGTGGCCAGGAACTCCGGCTGAGCGGCGTTGACGAGAGCGGCGGAATTGGCGGCGTGCGCTTCGCTGAGCGACGCCCCGCCGAGCCCGTTGAGGATCATCACGGAGCGTTTGATCCCCGCCTCGCCGAGCTTCTCCAGCGCCTCTCGCGTCGAGGCGAAGGTCTCGCCCTTGTCGACCCGCGCGAGCACCTCGTCATCGCCCGATTCCGCGCCGACATAGACGAGCGACAGGCCGAGCTCGGCGAGCGCGCGCAGCTCCGCGACGGATTTGCGGCTCACATTGCGCGGCAGGCAATAGCTCGACACGCGCCGCACGCCCGGCAGCTCGCGGCGGATCGCCTCGAGAATGGCCGCGAGACGGCGCGTCGACAAGGTCATGGCGTCGCCATCCGCCAGAAACACGCGGGCGATCGAGGCGCCGTAGCGCTCGCCGCAGCGCTTTATGCTCGCCATCACCTCCGCTTCGTCGCGGGGGCGGAAGCGCTTCTGCGGCGCGGTGTACATCTCGCAGAAGGCGCAGCGATTCCACGAGCAGCCGTCGGTCACCGGGAGGATCAGCGATTCCGCCTCGCTCGGCGGGCGAAAGACGGGCTCGACATAGCGGATGGGGGCGTCGGTCATCGCGCAAGTCTAGCGTCTTTCCACGTTTCAATGAAACATGGAAAGACGCTAGATTTTTGCTTTGACGCGTTTCCCACGCCGAACCGGCGTCCACTTCGGCTGGAAACGCTCAAAGCCCCGCGCGCCGGATACGCCGCAATGAGCAGGAAGTGAAGACTTCGATATGAGAACGCTTGTCTTTCTCGCTTTGTTGATTGTAGCCGGCTACCTCGGATGGAGTCGTTTCGATCCCAGCGATTCGTTCCGTTATCGCTTGATACTGACGGCGGAAGTCGATGGACGCCTCGTCTCTGGAACCAGCGTCGTCCAAATCGATTACCGCGAGCTGTCGCTATACTGGCTCCTCCCCGACGATCCTGGCGGCCCAGTCAAAGCAAAAGCGCGCGGCGAAGCCCTCGTCCTCGATCTCGGCGCCCACGGGCTCCTGTTCGCGACGCTCGACTTGTGCCGCCATTACCCTCGATACGTTGTTCTCGACGTCGTCCTCTGTGCATGGAATGGACGGCCCGCGCGGTCGATGAATGATCTGCAGGCAGTGCGCGATCTGCCACCTGTCGAACTGCCGTTCGAGCGCTTGCCGATGCTGGTCCGCTTCCGCGACATCGCCGATCCGGAAACGGTCGAAAGGGTAGAACCGGAAGATTTGCCAGCGAAATTCGGACCGGGCGTTCGGCTGGTCGGCGCCAAGATCGAGATGACGACGGATCCGGTGACGCAAGGCATAACGATGATCTTGCCTTGGCTTGCTCGCATGAGGCCCAAGGGCAACTCCCTTCCTCGACGTTTCGGCCAGATTGGGAAGCCGTTTCGAATGCTGAGCTACCAAGACTTTCTGCGCCCGGGAGAATAGCGCCGACAAATCTTGCGCCGGCAATGATGGCCATCCGGCGATCCAACACCCAAATCCCAGATGCCTCCGCGGCCCTCTTGGCGGTCGCCATAGGCTTTCGGCTGGCTTTCTTGGCGTCGGTCGCGGGCGGAACGTGTGAACGACAATGAGCCCCCCGGTCTGGGAGATTAGGCTTGGAGGAGTTTATCGTCTGTCATGGCGGGCGGGGCTGGCGCGTTGTGTGCGAAGGGTGGGCTTGAACACCCGAATCCTACGCACGTCCGAGCCTGAAGCTACGCGCGTCGCCATCAAACCAAACCGTCGTGAATAAGATGGGCTAACCCGAGGACGGCGAGAACGTAAAATATCCTCGCCGTCCGCCGCCTCAATGGCGGATGTCGAATTTGATCGTCGTGCGGCCATAGAAGCGGCCGGCGGGCGGCGGCGGCGCGATGGTCGCGTCGACCATGGCCAGCGCCGCCCGGTCCAGCGCGTCGTCGCCGGCGGATTTGGCGATTTTCCGCTCGACCATATGGCCGTCGGAGCCGACGGTGAAGACGACGATCGCATCGCCCTTCGCGCCGCCGCGCCGCGCCTGCGGCGGATAGAACATATGCTTATGAATCTCGGCCAGAACCTTGGCGCCGTAGCGGGCCCTTGTCGCGCCGCTCTGCGTCTTGCGCCCGTCGGTCGCGCCGATCTGATCGGCCGAGGAGGAGGAGGCCTCGGAGGCTTCGGCCGCCGCTGTCGCCTGTCGCTGGACCTTGCCCTCGGCGGCGGTCGGCTCGAGCGGCGTCTGCTCGCTCGCCTTCTCGCGATCGGGACGCTGGTCGAGCGTCGGCTTCGGCTCGTCGTCGCGCGGCTTGGCGAGCGGCAGGGCGAGCGCGTCGGGCGCTTGAATCTTCGCCTCGGCGAGAGCGAGCGGCGTCGGCGCGTCGGGGGCGGGCGTTTTCGGCGCTTCCGCCGTTTGCGCCTCCGCGGCGTCCTGAGCGACCGTGCTGTCGTCGGCGTGGGAGAGCTCGTCCGGGGCGGTGTCGGCGCTCGCCTGCCGCGCCGCCTCGCCGTCCTGCACATAGGCGACTTCGAAACTGTCGGAGGTCGCGCTCGGCGGCTCCGCCGCGGTGAGCGCCAGAACCCCGAAGGCCGCGAGATGGACGAGGAGCGGGGCGCCGCCCGCCACCGGCCGCAGCCAGCGCGGCCGCAAGAGCGGATAGTCTCCGGCTTCGAAGGCGGCGCTCATCTCGCCATCCCCTTGTCGGCGGCCTTCGCGCCCTTCGCCTGCATCGACAGGATCGCGATATGCGTCATGCCGTTCGAGGACAGCGCGTCCATCAGCGCGACGAGATCGCCGAGCGAGGATTCCTTGTCGCCGCGCAGATGGATGACATGGGAGAGATCGCCGCCGATCTTGGCGCGCACGGCCTCGACGACGCGGTCGAGCGGGATCTCGTCGGGACCGAGCATCAGCTTGCCGCCCTTGGCGACGGTGATGACGACGGGCTCTTTCTGATTGACGGGCTTGGCGGCGCGCGCCTGTGGCAGATCGACCTTCATGCCTTGCGCCATCATCGGCGCGGTGACCATGAAGATGATGAGCAGCACCAGCATCACATCGACGAGCGGCGTGACATTGATCTCGGACAAGGGCTGGAAGCCGCCCGAGCCGCGTTTGGCGGAAAATGCCATTTAGGCCGCCTCCGCCATTTTGCGCGGGGGCTCGCCTTCGACGCCGCCGACGAGCGTGATGGCGTGCTCCTCGACATTGTCGCTGAGCGCTTCGCCGGCATGAGCGAGCGCTCCGCCGAGGCGGTTGAAGCCGATCGCCGCGGGAATGGCGGCGGCGAGGCCGAAGGCGGTGGCGGCGAGCGCCTCGGCTATGCCCGGCGCGACGACGGCGAGGCTGGTGTCCTGCGTGTCGGCGATGCCGACGAAGCTCGTCATAATGCCCCACACGGTGCCGAACAGGCCGACGAAGGGCGCGACCGAGGAGACGACGGCGAGATTGGGCAGGCCCGCCTCTGTGGCGACGAGCAGCTTGCGGGCGGCGCGGCCCGTGGTCTCGACGATGCGCGAGCGGCGCTCGCCGACGCTCTCGCCGGGAACCATGACGCGGGCGGCGCGCGCCGCCTCCGCCATCACCGGCGCCAGCAGCGGCGAAGGCCGGCCGCGCTGCGACTCGTCGATCGCCTTGCGCAGCCTGTTGGTCAGCACCGCGACTTCTATGATGATCGCCCAGCACCAGAGCGAGGCGACGCCGAGAGCGATCATCACGATCTTGCCGACGACCCCCGCCTGCATGAACAGAGCGATGGGCGAAATCGATATGGCTTCCATTGACCCGATCCTTCGAGCGGCCGGTTCACATGCATGGGCCGCGTCTCTCGGGGCCTCGCATGGCGCCCGTTTGCGACGCTTTGATTACAAAACGCCCGGCGGCGCGCGCCGCCGGGCGGATTCCTTTGAATAGACTCAGAAATCGACCTTCTGTCCGCCGTAGAGCAGCCGCCCGGCCTGGAAGGAGTAGGTCGGCTATTCGCGCTGATCTGATAGACGGCGATGTCCGCGGCCAGCTTCTCGGTCTTGTAGACGGCGCCGATCTGGACGTTCGTCGTCGTTTGCGGCTGCATGCGGCCGTAGCGGCGCGCCGGCCCCATTTCCCCGACCCGAGCTCCAGCCTGTGAACCATGGCGGAGCGGTTAGAGGAGGTCGAGGCGCGACCTATATGTCTCACCGCCCTATGGCGCCGGCCCATCCGCATCGGCGACGATGCGATATTGGTTTCTGCCGCTCTGCTTGGCGCGATAGAGCGCGCGGTCGGCGCGCGCCAGCATCGGGTCCGGCCCCTCCATCTTCGATGCGAAAGGAGCGACGCCGACGCTGACAGTGGCCAGCAATTCGCCGCCGGGCAGAGCGTAGGGAGTGGCTGCGAGCGCGCAGATTTTCGCCGCCATCGCGGCGGCGCTCGCTTCGTCGCGCGCTTTGGATTGGAGAATGGCGAATTCGTCGCCGCCGAGCCGCGCGACGACGTCGCCGGCGCGGCAATGGCCTTTCAGCCGCGCGGCGAGCGTCTCCAGCAGCGCGTCGCCGCTCGCATGGCCGAGCCGGTCGTTGACCTCCTTGAAATGGTCGACGTCGATGTAGAGCAGCGCGAAGGACTCGCCGCCGGCCTCGGCAAGGGCGAAGGCGCGGCGCAGCGCATCGATGAAGCTGCGACGGTTGGCGAGGCCGGTCAGCGCGTCGGTCTGCGCGAGAAGCGCGATCTGGTCGGCGACCTCCTTGCGCTCGGTCACGTCGAGCGCCACGCCTTCGATCAGCTGCGATCGACCCGAGCGGTCACGCGCGGCGTAGCGGGCGTCGAGCCATCGATAGCCGCCGTCGCGCCGACGAAAGCGGAACTCCACCATGCCGCCGCGCCGTCCGTCCGCCTCCGCGCGCGCCAGCGACGCGCCGACCCTGTCGAGATCGTCCGGATGAACGCAATTGGCGAGGCTGCTCGCCGGGTCGGTCAGCTCCCAGGGATCGTAGCCGAACAGAGCGATATTGTGGGACACATAGACGAGGCGCGGCCGGCGCCCGTCCATGCGCAGACGAAACAGCAGCGTCGGGCTGCGCTCGACCACCTCATTGGCGTCGCGGAGCCGGTCGACATAGCGCTGGCGCGCGACCGAGCCGCCGATGATGTCGCCGAGTATTCGCAGCGCGTCGATCTCCGCCGCTTTCCACTGGCGCTCGCTCCGGCAGTCTTCGACCTCGACCCATCCCCAGGAGGCGTCGTCGACGACGATGGGCGCGAACAGCACCGAGCGCGCGCCGACGCGCTCGAGAAAGTCCTTGGCGGGACCGGGGTCGAGCAGGCGCGTCGCGGCCGTCACCGGCCGGCGCTGCTTCAGCGCGGCGAGCAGCGGATCGGACAAAAAGGCGCTGCGCGTCTTGTCGGCTTCGAAAAATGTCGCGTCCAGCGTGATCGGAGACTCGGGCCGCTGCCAGAAATGCAGCAGCGCCGGCGGGCGCGTCAGCGCCGAGCCGGATTCGAAGACGAGAATGCGGTCGGCGTCGATCGCCTCGCCGACGGATTCGAGCAGATCGGGAATAGCGGCCGCGCTAGGCGTCGCGCTGGTCAGCTCGGTCGCCGCGGTCGAAACGGCGTGAAGCAGCGCGTTGCGCTGATGCAGCGCCGTCGTCAACGCCTCCTGCGCGAGCCGACGCCGCGACACGGACGTCAGCCAGCCATTGGCGCGCAGGCCGAGGATGATCAGCACCGCGGTGAAGGCCGAGAGCAGCGCTCCCATCGCCGCGGCGGTCGGCTCCCCTCGCGTGAAAAAGGCGACGATCGGCGGCAGGACATCGGGCGCGATGAAGCCGAACATCGCCGGCAGATAGGACGAATTGGTGAGCACCGCGCCGGCCGCCATGCCGCCGGCGGCGAACACGACGAAAGCGTGATAGCTCGGGTCGGGCGTCAGCCACAGCACCGAGGAAGCGACGCCCCATAGGCAGCCCGTGAGCGTCGAGCCGAGCGTCCAGAGCGACAGGAAGCGCCGCACCGCCTCCGGGGACGCCTGCTCGGCGCGAAAGCGGCGGGCGTGCATGACGCGCGCCGTCACCAGGATGACGAAGGCGAGAAGCCAGGCGGCGATTTGCGCGCGGGAGTAGAAGTCACGAAAAATGCCAGCGACGATTGCGGCGTTCACCGCATTGAAGACCAGAACCGGCTGACCCTCGGCGAGCATTTGCGCCTGATCCGCCCGGATCGAGGCGTCGAAAGCGTCCGGCTCGACGATTTCCGGCTCCTCGGAACGCGAACCGCGCCCATCACCACCCATTACCCGAACTCCGACGCGTCGCCGACAGAGCAAGCGCGATTGCCGAAATGTCCCGGAAATCTTTTCAGTCGCAACAAAAATGTCTCTCGGGCGCCGTTCTCGCCGCAATATAGCGCGCGCGGTGGCGGCGGCGGTTGCTGCGCCCGAATATCGCGGCGCTCGCAATGTCGCGCGAGAGCGGGGCTTTTGATCGAAAGATGGGGGCCGGCTTCATAAAATCCACCCGCCGCCACGGTCATGCGCGCGACGAGGACGGTTGCGCGGCGCCGTCGGTTGTTTCGGCTGCGTCGAGAAAGGCGCTCAGCGGACGCGGCGGGCTTATGACGAAGCCCTGAATCTCGTCGCAGCCGAACTGACGCAGCATGCTCAGCTGCGGGTCGGTCTCGACGCCTTCCGCCGTCGTCGCGATCCCGATCTCATGCGCGAGCGCGATGATCGTCTTCACGATCGTCGCGGCGCGCGGGCTGGTCTGCGCCTCCTGCGCCAGGGGCCGGCCGATCTTGATGCGATCCACCGGAAGCGCGTCGAGATGCGCGAGAGCCGAGCCGCCGACGCCGAAATCGTCGAGCGCGATGGAGACGCCCTGCGCCCGTATCGCGGTCAGACAGCCCAGAATCTCCGCATTGTCGGCGAGCCGGACCGATCCGGCGATCTCGATCTCCAGTCGGCTCGGGTCCATTCTCGAGGCGGCGAGGGCCGCGGCGACATCGTCCGCGAAGCCGGTCTTCTCCAATTGGACTTGGGCGACATTGACGCAGATGCGCGTGTCCGGGGGCAGGGCGGCCGCGCAGGCGCAGGCCTCGTTCAATATCCAGCCGCCGATTTCATATAAGAGGCCGGCCTTCGTCGCGACGGGAAGAAAGTCCTCCGGGGTCCGCAGGCCGTCGCGCGGATGCCGCCATCGCAGCAGCGCTTCATAGCCGCAGACGCGCGTGCGGTCGAGCGCGACGATCGGCTGGAAATGCAGCTCGAACTCGCCGCCGGCGACGGCCTGCTTCAGATCCTGCCAGATGCGCCGATTGGCCGCGATGCGCGACTCGATCTGCGGATCGAAGAAGCGAAAATGGCCGCGGCCGCTCGACTTGGCCTCGTAGAGGGCGAAGTCCGCCTTGCGCATCAGCGTGCGCAGATCATAGCCGTCCTTCGGCGCCCTGGCGATGCCGACGCTGACGCCGACCGTCGCCATCGCCTCCTCGAGGTCGAAAGGGGCGGCCATCGCCTCCATCAGCCGCGTGGCGAAGCCGCCGACATCCGCCAGCGAGGCGGCATGCGACTGAACCACGGCGAATTCGTCGCCGCCGATGCGGGCGACGATGTCGCCCTTGTTCACGATCGCGGAGATGCGCTCGGCGACGGATTTGAGCAGAATGTCGCCGGCCCTATGCCCGAGCGTGTCGTTGATCTCCTTGAAATTGTCGAGATCGATGCAATGGATCGCCGCGCCGAAGCCATTGGCGACCGCGGCGGCGACAGTGGTCTCTCCATGCTGCTCCATCGAGGCGCGGTTGGCGACGCCGGTGACGGCGTCGAAATAGGCGAGCCGATGGATGCGCTCCTTGCGCTCCTCCTGCTCCAGCGCAATGGCGCACAGATGCACGCAGGTCTCGACGATCGTGCGGTCGAGTGGGCTCGCTCCCCGGCAACGCCGATAATAAAAGGCGAAAGTGCCGACGACACGATCGTCGGCGGCGCGAATGGGCGAGGACCAGCAGGCGCGCAGACCGAGCGGAAGGGCCAGAGCGCGAAAATCGGCCCAGCGGGGATCATTCTCTATGTCGGTGACCTCGACAGGCTCGCCGAAATAGGCCGCGGCGCCGCAGGAGCCGGCGTCCGGCCCCATGCGCATGCCGTCGAGCGACATCGAGTAATGATCCGGCAGGCTCGGCCCCGCCAATGGATGCAGCCGCCCCTCACGGTCGACAGTCAGGACGGAGCAGATGACGTCGGGCGCGAGCCGCTCGGCTCGCCGACAGAGCTCGCTCGCCGCCTCGCGCAAGGGCGCGCCGCACGCCAGGCTCTCGAGCACGCTGTGTTGAAGCGCTCGAAGACCCTGCATCGTGACGTTCGAGCAATTCGCGCAGTCGAGTTCGAGCATTTGGCCTCACCCTTGAAGCAATCTTGTCCTTTTTCGTCGCATCGCGACCGTATCTATAAGAAGTGAAAGCCGTCTCCTCGAAATGCAACGAGTCGACGACAGTTGCCGGGATGAAAATAGCGCGCCGACGCCGTCGGGGCGGATTGTCGTGCAAAGCATCAGCTTCGACCAAAGGGCATTATTGCATGTCCGCATCCTGATGTGTAGCGCACAGCTAGAGCGCAATATTTTGTCGCTGGATCAAGAAGATCGCCGATGCTTCGGCGTTCCCCACAGCTCGGCTCGCGTTTCGCGGCGGCGAGCCCGCGAAAAACGGCCGCGAGTCCGAGCGGCGGGGCCGGGAGACGGAGCGGCGAGGAGCAGCGAGACGGGCGAGCGGGCGTGGCATGGCTTGCCTTGGCTGCGTCGATGGCTCAGTCTTGCGCAGCCGCGGGCGGCGGCAGGCCCTTCAGGAGACGGGGCGCCGTCACGAGACAACGACCCGTCGGCATGGGAGAGAAACATGTCGAAATTCGCCACATTGGCTCTGGCCGTAATGATCGCGACGCCCTTCGCCGCCGCTCCGGCGCGAGCGGTGGAAATCAGCCCCTTTTTCCCGCTGCCCAATTCCTTCGACGTCACGGGCCCGATCAAGGACGGAGTGCTCGCGCAGCAGATCTCCTGGCTGGACGACGGCATCGCGGCGATCGAGAAGGCCCGCGCCACGACCACCGCGGCGGACAAGATCGCCGAGCTCGACGCGCAGCTCGCCGCGGCGGTCAAGGAGCGCGATATATTGAAGAGCGACACGGCCGGGCGCGACGCCGAGCTCGGGCGCAAGAATCTCGTCGTCACCAATATCAACCGCTGGATCAACGCGCTCGCCCGCAAGGCGACCGAGCAGCTCAAGATCGCCATTCTCAAGGATGGGGCGGAGCGCGACGCGGCGGAGCGCCGGCATATTCAATTGTCCCAGCAGGCCGACGACCTCGAGAAGCTCAAGCACGATTCGACGTTCGAGGCATGGGGACGCTGAAGTCCGGGACGCTATAGTCCGCGGTCAGAGACCAGGGGGCGTTTCGCCGCCGCCGGATTGCAGCTCGAGGGAGAGGCGCTCGACTCTGGTCGTCGCATCCTCGAGCGCGGCGGCGATCGTCTCTGCGAGAGCGGCTTCGGCCGCGCTCGCCGCGGCCTCTTTCTCCCGCAACGCCGCGAGCTCCGCCTGCGCGGCCTCCAGCTTGCGCGTCGCGACCCACGCCTCGTCGGCGAGGGTGAGCGCCGCCATCACGGTGATGCGCTGCTCGCCGACATCGCCGAATCCCTCGCGCAATGACAGGATCTTGTCCTCGACGAGCTTGGCGAGCTCGTCGAGATGGGCTTCCTCGCCATCCTCGCAGGCCATGCGATAGGTCCGGCCCGCGATCGTCACCACCACATGCGCCATTCGCCGCCTCTACGTCTGCGTCCGGTCGTCGTCGTCGCCGAGCACGGCGCGAATGCCGAGGCTCGTGCGATCGAGACGCGTCAGCACCTCGTCGCGCGCCTTTTCCAGCGCGCTGGTCTGGGCGAGGGCGGCGTCGAGCTCGAGACCCAGCCGGCTGCGGTCGTCCTGCATGACGGCGAGCTCCTCCTCGAGGTCGGCGTGCGACAGCTCGGCCTCGATGCGGCGCGTGACGGTCGCCTCCAGCCGCTCCAGCGCGGCGGAAAGTCGTTGCATCGCCTCGTCGAGCCTGTGCGGGACTTGCGTCATATGGAAACCGGGCCGATCACGATTAGATACACCCCTTGCGAATCGCCTTCTCCTAGCACGAATCGGGCAAATCCCAACCCGCGCGGCGGGGTTGCGCCGGGGCGCTTTCCGCCGGATGGAGCCGTTCTGGCGATCAGAACGCGCTCCGAATGAAAAGCCGCCCGAGAGGCGACCGCGGGCCGCGTTGACAGGGGGACGCGACCTGTTATCAAGCCGCTCATTCGAGCAGGCGCTCGCCGCCGGAATAGGCGCCGAATCGGCGGCAAATTAGGCAAAGCCCCGCTTCGGGGCGATTTGCCGGCCGCCTATCGCCTGCCCGGGCGAGCAGACGAGCGAGCAGACGGGAAGGAGCACCGCTATGGCCGTGAGAGTGGCGATCAACGGGTTCGGACGCATCGGACGCAATATTCTTCGCTATATCGTCGAGACCGGCCGCACCGACCTCGAGGTGGTGACGATCAACGATCTCGGCTCGGTCGAGACCAACGCCCATCTCCTGCGCTTCGATTCCGTGCATGGCCGTTTTCCGCGCGAGGTGAAGGTCGACGGCGATTCGATCGACGTGGGCTTCGGCGCGATCGCGGTCACGGCGATCCGCAATCCCGCCGAGCTTCCCTATCGGGCGCTCGGGATCGACATAGCGCTCGAATGCACGGGGCTCTTCACCGCGCGCGACAAGGCGAAGGCGCTGCTCGACGCCGGCGCCAAGCGCGTGCTGGTCTCCGCCCCGTCCGAGGGCGCCGATATCACCGTCGTCTATGGCGTCAATCAGGACAAGATCACGAGAGACGATCTCGTCGTCTCCAACGCCTCCTGCACCACCAATTGCCTCGCCCCCGTCGCCAAAGTGCTGAATGAGGCGGTCGGCATTGAGCGCGGCTTCATGACGACGATCCACTCCTACACGGGCGACCAGCCGACGCTGGATACGTATCACAAGGACCTCTATCGCGGCCGCGCCGCGGCGTTGTCCATGATCCCGACGTCGACCGGCGCGGCCAAGGCCGTGGGGCTCGTGCTGCCGGAGCTGAAAGGCAAGCTCGACGGCGCCGCGATCCGCGTGCCGACGCCCAATGTCTCGGCCGTCGATCTCAAATTCGTGCCGGGGCGCAAGACGAGCAAGGAGGAGATCAACGCCGCCATCGCCGCCGCCGCCGACGGGCCGCTGAAGGGCATTCTCGGCTACACCGACGACAAGAATGTCTCGATCGATTTCAACCACGACCCGCGCTCGTCCGTGTTCCATCTCGATCAGACCAAGGTGATCGAGGGCGAGCTGGTGCGCATCCTGTCCTGGTACGACAATGAATGGGGCTTCTCCGGCCGCATGACGGATGTCGCCGCGACGATCGGCAAGCTCATCTGACCAATTCGTTTTTCCTCGTTCATCGGGACACCAGTCATGCCGTCATTCGACACGCTCGATTCCGCCGACCTCGAGGGCAAGCGCGTTCTGCTGCGCGTGGACCTCAATGTGCCGACCGAGAATGGCGTCGTCACCGACAGGACGCGCATCGAGCGCGTGCTGCCGACGATCGAGGAGATTTCGAAAAAGGGCGGCAAGGTGATCCTTCTCGCCCATTTCGGCCGCCCCAAGGGCGAGCGCAAGGATGAGGATTCGCTTCGTCCCGTCGTCGCCGCGATCGAGGAGACCGCCAAGCGCAAGATCGACTTCGCCGAGGATTGCGTCGGCGACGTCGCGCTCGCAGCCATAGCGCGGATGAAGAATGGCGACATTCTGCTGCTCGAGAACACGCGCTTTCACAAGGGCGAGGAGAAGAACGACCCCGCTTTCGCCGCCGCGCTCGCCGCGCTCGGCGACGTCTATGTGAACGACGCCTTCTCGGCCGCGCATCGCGCTCATGCCTCGACGGAAGCGCTCGCGCATCTTCTGCCCGCCTATGCCGGCCGCACCATGCAGGCCGAGCTGCAGGCGCTCTCCGAGGCGCTGGAGCATCCGGCGCATCCGGTCATGGCGATCGTCGGCGGCGCGAAAATCTCCACCAAATTGGAGCTGCTCGGCAATCTGATCCGCAAGGTCGATAGTCTCGTCATCGGCGGCGGCATGGCCAATACTTTTCTCGCCGCGCAGGGCAAGCCGGTCGGCAAATCGCTCTGCGAGCACGAGCTGCTCGACAAGGCGCGCGCCATTCTCGCCGAGGCGCAAACATCGAAATGCGAGATCGTGCTGCCGATCGACGCGACGGTGGCGCAGAAATTCGAGGCTCATGCGCCCTCGCATATCGTCGCGATCGAGCATGTCGGCGAGAGCGACATGATCCTCGATGTCGGGCCGAAGAGCATCGCCCATATCGAGAGCCTGCTCGCGAGGAGCAAAACGCTGGTCTGGAACGGTCCGCTCGGCGCTTTCGAGCTGCCGCCCTTCGACGAGGGCACCAACGCCGTCGCGCAAACGGCGGCGCGGCTGACGGTGGAAGGCGAGCTGCTCTCCGTCGCCGGCGGCGGCGATACGGTCGCGGCGCTCAATCAGGCCCATGTGGCGCAGGAGTTCAGCTATCTCTCGACCGCGGGCGGCGCCTTTCTCGAATGGCTCGAGGGCAAGCAGCTGCCCGGCGTCGCCGCGCTGCTGAAGTAGCGCTGTCGCCGTCCTATTCCGCGCAGCAGGCGCGCGCCGCCGCGATGGCGCGCTTGAGTTCCGGAATGCAGGAGCCGCAATTCGTGCCGGCGCGCAGCCTCGCGCCGATCTCGGCGACGCTGCGCGCGCCTTGCGCGATCGTGCGGTCGATCGTCTTGGCGCCGACCCCGAAGCAGGCGCAGACGATCGCGCCATCCTCCTGCGCGCCATCGGCCGCGCGTCCCGACAGCAGCGCCTTGCGCTGCTCGTCAGTGAGCCGCTCCTTCTCGAAGAGCGCTGTCGCAACCTCGAATGCCGCGCGCGCGTCCTGCCTCCCGACGAACAGACACAGATCGACGCGTTGCGCGCGAAAGCGCGCCGCGCGATAGACGCCGCGCGCCTCGTCGAGATAATCGGCCGCATCGGCCGCATCGGCCGCATCGCCGAGCGCGGCCACATAGTCTCGCCACAGGTCGAGCGCGGCGTCCGAGGCGAATAAAAGGCCATGGCCGTCGGCGAGCGCGATCTTGGTTCCGAGCTCGGCGAACGCTGGTCGAAGCGGCGCGCGCGAGAGCAGGAAGCCGCGCGATTTGAACGCGACCGCATCGATGCGCGCCGGCGTCGCCTTCGCCTCCGGCTGTCCCGAATGCGCATCGGTGATCGCCGTGACGAGCCCGCCGACGCGCGCGAAGGACGATGTCTCGTCGCTCCAGTGAATCGGCGCGAACAACAGTCCGCGTCGCTGCCGATCGGTGACGACCACCATGAGCACACATTCGCCGTGGCGCGTGGAGACGCGTGCGAAGCCGCCGTCGACGAGGCCGAGCGGCGCGGCGTCGGCCGGGTGAATCTCGACGAAAGGGGAGGGCGAATGACGCGCGAGGCGAGGGCTTTTCCCCGTGCGCGTCATCGTGTGCCATTGGTCGCGAATGCGCCCCGTGTTGAGGCGAAAGGGAAAGGCCGCAGAGGTCGCGGCGTGCAGCGCCGGCGGCTCCGGCGCGACGAAGCGCGCCTTGCCGTCTGTCGTGAAATATCCACCCTCGGCGAAAAAGCGCTCGCGTCCTTTGGTCTCGCCGGCGCGGATCGGCCAGAGCGTCGGGCGCAGCGCGTCATAGGCGTCGTCGGAGAGCGCCGCGAGCCCGCCGATGTCGAAGCTGCGGGCGCCGTCATTCTCGAAAGCCGAGAGCGCCGCATGCTCGCGAAACACATCCGCGGCCGTGCGAAAGCGGAAGGCGTCGCCGAAGCCCATGCGCGCCGCCAGCGCGCCGACGATGCGCCAGTCCGGCTCCGCCTCGCCGGGCGACGGCAAAAAGGCGCGCTGGCGCGAGATGCGTCGCTCCGAATTGGTGATCGTGCCCGATTTCTCGCCCCAGGCCTGCGCCGGCAGCAGCACATGCGCGCCGGCGGCGATCGTGTCGTTCGAAAGGACATTGTCCGAGACGACGAAGAGATCGAGCTTGGCCAGCGCCGCGCGCGCGTCGTTGGCCTGCGGAAGCGAAACCGCCGGATTCGTCCCCATCACCCACAGCGCCTTGATCTCGCCGCTGGCGATGGCTTCGAACATCTGCACCGCCTTGAAGCCTTCGCGCGTCGCGATGCGCGGCGCGTTCCAGAAGCGCCGCACGCGATCGACCTCGGCGTCGGAAAAGCCCATATGCGCTGCGAGCTGATTGGCGAGGCCGCCGACCTCGCGTCCGCCCATGGCGTTGGGCTGTCCCGTCAGCGAGAAAGGCCCGGCGCCCGGCGCGCCGATGCGTCCGGTCGCGAGATGGCAATTGACGATGGCGTCGACCTTGTCGGTTCCCTGCGCCGATTGATTGACGCCTTGCGAAAAGGCGGTGACGACCTTCGGCGTCGCCGTGAACAGCGCGAAGAAGGAGGCGACATCCACCTCGCGCAGGCCGGCGGCGGCGGCTGTCGCGGCGATGGTCGGCGCGATCGCGCGCGCGGCGGCGAGCGCTTGCGCGAATCCCTCGGTGTGCCGCGCGATATAATCGTCGCAGGTCGCGCCATTGGCGACGAGATGGGTGAGCAAGCCGCAAAACAGCGCGACATCGCCGCCCGGCGCGATCGGCAGAAACAGATCGGCGTCTTCCGCCGTCGTCGTGCGACGCGGATCGATGACGACGAGCTTCGCGCCGCGCTCCTGCTTGTTGCGCAAGATGCGCTGGAACAAGATCGGATGGCACCAGGCCGCATTGGAGCCGACGAGCACGATGAGATCGGCGCAGTCGAGATCCTCATAGCATCCCGGCACGACATCGGCGCCGAAGGCGCGCTTGTGGCCGGCGACCGTCGACGCCATGCAGAGCCTCGAATTGGTGTCGACATTGGGCGAGCCGATGAAGCCCTTGATGAGCTTGTTGGCCGCGTAATAATCCTCGGTCAGCAATTGGCCGGAGAGATAGAAGGCGACCGCCTGCGGCCCATGCGTGTCGATCACGCGCTGAAAGCCCTGCGCGACATGGCCGAGCGCCTCGTCCCAGCGCGCGCGGCGCAGCTCGGCGCCGGAGCGGAGCATCGGATGCAGCAATCGCCCTTGCAGCGACAGCGTCTCCTCCAAGGCCGAGCCTTTGGAGCACAGCCGTCCGAAGTTCGCCGGATGACTCGCGTCGCCGACGATTGTCGCGCCGCCGCGCCCGTCCGCTGTCGCCAGAACGCCGCAGCCGACGCCGCAATAGGGACAGGAAGTCGCGACGGCGACGCTGCGCGGATCGACTCTCTGCATCAATAGACGTCCTGTCGATAGCGGCCGTTCTTCTTCAATTCCGCGACGAAGGCGACGGCTTCGTCGGTGGCGCGCGCGCCATATTGCGCGACAATGTCGACGAGCGCCCGTTCGACATCCTTGGCCATGCGCTTGGCGTCGCCGCAGACATAGATATGCGCGCCCTCGGCGAGCCAGGCGAAGAGATCGCGGCCGACCTCGCGCATGCGATCCTGCACATAGAATTTCTCGGCGCCGTCGCGCGACCAGGCGAGCGACAGGCGCGTGAGCAAGCCACAGGATTTCATCGCGTTGAATTCATCCGCATAGAAGAAATCGCAATCGCTGCGCTGATGGCCGAAGAACAGCCAATTGCGGCCGCTCGCGCCGATCGCTGCGCGCTCTTGCAGAAAGGCGCGAAACGGCGCGACGCCGGTGCCCGGGCCGATCATGATGATCGGCGTCTGCGGATCTCGCGGCAGCGAGAAGCCGTGCGACGCCTGCACATAGACCCTCGCCGAGGCGCCGCTCTCGATGCGGTCCGCGAGAAAGGTGGAGGCGACGCCATTGCGCTTGCGCTTGCCGATCACATAGCGCACGGCGTCGACCGTGAGCGACACGCGTCCGGGCGCCGTCTTCGGCGAGGAGGAGATGGAATAGAGACGCGGCTGCAAAGGCTCGAGCGCCTCGACGAAGGCTTCCGCATGCGGCCGCACGCCCGGAAACTTCATCAGCGCCGCCAGCACGTCGAGATCGGCGGCGTCCTTGTCCGGATCTTCGCCCTGCGCCAGCGCGCGCGCCTTGGCGCGCGTCTCGCCGCCGGTGAGAAATGAGATGAGCTCGAAGAGCCGATCCGGCGCAGGCGCGAGCGCGCAATCGTCGCGCAGCGCTTCTCGCAAGGTTTTGCCCTTCACCGGCGCGAGCGGCGCGGCGCCGATCACGGCGATGATCTGATCGACGAGGCCGAGATCATTCTGCGCGAGCACGCCGAGAGAATCGCCGACGGCGTAATCGAGACCGCTGGCCGAAAGATCGAATTCGATATGCCAGCTTTCTTTTTCCGACGCGGGCTTGTTCAGTCGTCGGCGCGACAAAAAGTGAGCTTCGACCGGATTGTCGCGCGAGCGGCCGAGCGCCGGAGCCGGATGCGAGCCCGAAGGCTCGCGGTCCAATTCCGGCTCCGGAGCGCGAGCCTTCGGGCCCGCATCCTCGGTCGATGCAGCGTCGCGTTCGTCCACGAGCGTCTTCAACATGCGCGCGGTGTCCTTGCCGCCGGGCGCGCAGAGATTGAGGCGCGCCTCCTTGCGCGCGAACAGCGCCTCCGCATAATTGTGGCAATCATAGCCGCACTGGCCGCAATCCTGCTGCGCCATGGCGGCCATCATGCGCCGTCGCAATGGCCGCGCCTGCGCGAGCGTCATGCGCTCTGGCAATTGCAAGCTCGGATCATGCCAAGGCGCGGCTCCATCGTCCTCATTGCCGACGATCGCCGCATTCTCGGCCGGCGACAGAGCGACGACGCCGGCATCGTCCATGGACATGAGTCCGGCGAAAAATCCATTGAGCCAGGCGCGCTGCTCTTCGGAAAATGGCGCCGAAGGGGGGATGAGCTCGAGCCTCTGCGGCTGCGTGATCTTCGTCATTCCTCGCACTCCGCGATCAGCCGCTTCAACGCGTCGGCGTCGTGGCGGCGCGTGAAGGCGGCAAAGCTTTCGTCGGCCGTCGCGCGATGCGCGAGATAGGCGCGCAACAGGCTCTCGACCTTGCGCGGCGCATCTTTCGCCGCGACATTCTCGAATAAGTCGCGCGCGATCGCGCCCTCCGCGCCGAAGCCGCCGCCGACGACCATGTGATAGCCTTCGACCGTGTCGCCCTCGTCATTGATCGGGACGCGCGCGCCGACGAGGCCGATGTCGCCGATGTAATGCTGCGCGCAGGAGTGGCGGCAGCCGGTCACATGCAGGTTGATCGGCGTGTCCATCGCGATTTTCTCCTCGCAATGGGCGGCGATCTCGGCGGCGTGCGTCTTGGTGTCGGCGGCGGCGAAGCGGCAGCCGACATTGCCGGTGCAGGCGACGAGTCCGGCGCGAATCGGCGACGCTTTCGTCGAAAGGCCGAGCGCTTCGATCTGCGCGAGCGCTTCGTCGACGCGCGCGTCCGGAACGCCGGAGATCAGCAGATTCTGCCAAACGGTGAGCCGTATGTCGCCATCGCCGAAGGCGCGCGCGATCTCGGCGAGGCCGCGAGCCGCGTCGCTCGTCAGTCGTCCGAGCGTCAACGCCACGCCGAGCCAGCTTTTCTGCGCCTGCCTTTGCGGGTGAACGCCGATATGCGCGAGCCTGTCGAAGCCGAGACGCGGAGCGATGGCGTCCGCGGGCGCGCGCAGCAAGGCGCGGCCGAGCTTTTCTTCGACGCGCGTCAGGAAATCGTCGAGGCCGAGCCGGTCGAGCACATATTTCAATCGCGCCTGCGCGCGATCGGTGCGATCGCCGGTCTCGATGAAGACGCGCAAGATTGCGTCGGCGACCGCGACGGCCTCGTCCGGCGGAACGATGACGCCGGTGTCGCGCGCGAGATCCTTGTGGCCTGTGATTCCGCCGAGCGCGAGACGGAAATAGACGCCCGGCTCGAGGCCATGACCGTCGACGATCTCGATCGCCTGAAAGGCGACGTCATTGGTGTCCTCGAGCACGGCGATGCGGCCGGCGCCGTCGAAAGCGATGTTGAACTTGCGCGGCAGGCCGGAGAGCGAGCGATCGTTGAGAATGTGAAAATGCAACGCGCGCGCCAGCGGACGCGTGTCGATGAGCTCATTAGGATCGATTCCGGCGGTCGGCGTTCCGGTGATGTTGCGAATATTGTCGGCGCCGGCGCCGCGTGTCCACAATCCGAGGCTCTGCACGCCCTCGATCAAGGCGACGGCGCTCCGCGGCTCGATCTCGCGAATCTGTAGATTGGCGCGCGTGGTGACATGCAGATAGCCGCCGCCGTGACGATCGGCGAGATCGGCGATGCCGGCGAATTGCCAATGGGTGAGAATGCCGTTGGGAATTCGCAGGCGACACATATAGGAGGATTGCGTCGGCGCGACATAGAACAGCCCATGATAGCGCCAACGAAAATTATCGGCGGGTTTCGGCGCTTCATTGCGCGCCGCCTGCGCGACGAGCCGCGCATAGGCGTCGAACGGATGCTGCTCGCGCTTGATTCTTTCCTGTTCATCGAG
This sequence comes from Methylosinus sp., assembly GCF_036560965.1. Lineage (NCBI taxonomy): Bacteria > Pseudomonadati > Pseudomonadota > Alphaproteobacteria > Hyphomicrobiales > Methylocystaceae > Methylosinus > Methylosinus sp. The sequence goes on from NZ_DATBQF010000020.1 coordinate 112,926, forward strand.
CGCGCCGCCGCCCGCGACGGCGCGATCCTGCGCCTCGAGATGACTGGCGTCCGGGCCGATCGGCGTGTCTTTTGTCGGCGTCGGAACGCGCAGGGCGCGCGAGGCCTGAAAGCCGGAGGCGAAGCCTTCGAGATAGCGCTTTTGCTCCGCTGTGAAATCGCCGGCCATGGTCATGCCGCCCTTCTATCGCCGAGCGCGCGGCCGAAGATCAGCGAGTCCCGCGATTCTCCGATATCGGCGCCCGATCGAATGAGCTCCGAGCACCACAAGGCCGCGCTGGTGTCGCCGACGAGAACGGCGCCGACGAGGCGGCCGTTGTCGATGACGAGCTTTTTGTAGAGGCCGAGGCCCTGGTCTCGCCAGGAGATCGTCTCGCCGCCGTTGCTCCCTAAAAAATCGCCGGCGGAAAAGACATTGACGCCCGACACTTTCAGATTGGTGGAAACCACGCTGCCCGCATAGGCGTCGTCTTTGCCGCAGAGGCGCGCGGCGAGGACGCGCGCCTGCTCATAGGCGGGCTCGACGAGGCCGTAGCAGGCGCCTCTGTGCTGGGCGCATTCGCCGAGCGCGTACACGTCGTCGATATTTGTCTCCAAGTGATCGTTCACGACGACGCCTCTCTGCGCCTCGACGCCCGCATCTCGCGCGAGCTCCTTATTGGGCGCGATGCCGGCCGCGAAGACGACCGCCTCTGTCTCGATGCTGCGTCCGTCGGCGAATTCGACGCCGCGAACACGCTCCTCGCCGAGAATGCGGACGGCGTTCGCCTCTAGCAGCACGTCTATTCCCTTGCTCTCGATGAGTCGCTTCAGCAGCGCCGCGGCCGGCGTGTCGAGCTGTCGCTCCATCAGTCGATCGGTGACATGGGCGAGCGTGACGACGGCGCCCGATTTGGCGAGACCATAGGCGGCTTCGAGACCGAGCAGGCCGCCGCCGATGACGACGATCCTCTTACGCTGCGCGGCCGCGCGTTTCAGCGCGTCGACGTCGGCGCCGTCGCGAAACACGCAAACGCCGGGAAGCTCGGCGCCGGGCAGCGCCAGACGCAGCGCGCGCGAGCCAGTGGCGAAAACGAGCTTGGAGAAGGCGATCTCCTCGCCGCTTTCGAGCGACACGCGCCTCGCCCCGAGGTCGATGGCGCGCGCCTTGTGGCCATAGAGAAGCGTGACGCCGCGGTCGCGCCACCAGCTCGCGGGCTTCAGCTCGATATCGGCCATCTCCGTTTCGCCCGCGAGCACGGACGAGAGCAGCACGCGATTATAGGCGAGGCGCGGCTCCTCGCCGATGACGGCGATGGCGTAGCGGCCGAGAGCGCGCTTCGACAATTCGTCGACGAGGCGCGCGGCGGCCATGCCATTGCCGATGATGACGAGGGGCTCGCTCATCGCGCCGACGCCTCAAGCCGCTTCGACATAGTGATGACGCTAATAGAGGAATTGCAGCACGCGGCGCCGGCAGTCGAGATAGACGGGATCGGCGGCGAGCTCCAGCCGGTTGCGCGGGCGCGGCAGCGCGACGTCCAATGTCTCGCCGATCGTGGCGCAAGGGCCGTTGGTCATCATGACGATGCGATCGGAGAGCAGCACGGCCTCGTCGACATCATGGGTGATCATCATCACCGTATTGCCGAGCGTGCGATGCAGCTCCATCACCTGATCCTGCAAATGCGCGCGCGTGAGCGCGTCGAGCGCGCCGAAGGGCTCGTCGAGCAGAAGCACCTTCGGCTCCATGGCGAGCGCGCGGGCGATGCCGACGCGCTGCTTCATGCCGCCGGAAATCTCGCTCGGACGTTTGTCCCTCGCATGCGTCATTTGCACGAGATCGAGATTGCGCATGGTCCAATCATGGCGCTCGGCGCGGCTCTTCTTTCCCGCGAAGACCTTGTCGACGCCGAGGCGCACATTGTCATAGACGGAGAGCCAGGGCAGCAGCGAATGATTCTGGAAGACGACGGCGCGATCCGGCCCGGGCGTGTCGACCTGCCGGTTTTCCAGCACGACGCCGCCGAGGCTGGCGCTCACGAGACCGGCGACGATGTTGAGCAGAGTGGATTTGCCGCAGCCGGAATGGCCGATGATCGAGACATATTGGCTCTTCTCGACCGAGAGGTCGACGGCTTCGAGCACTTTCGTCGAGCGGGCGCCATTGGTGAAAGTCTTGTCGACATGATCGATGCGAAGATAGCTCATGAAAGCTCCTTGATTTCAGGAGGCCTGCGCGCCGCGCGTGGCGATGACGCCGATCGCGGCGACGATGCGGTCGAGCACGAAGCCGGTCACGCCGATATAGGCGAGCGCGACGAATATGTCGGGCAGACGCGAGGAGTTCCACGCGTCCCAGATGAAGAAGCCGATGCCGACGCCGCCGGTCAGCATCTCCGCCGCGACAATGGCGAGCCAGGAGAGGCCGACGCCGATGCGAAGGCCGGTGAAGATGTAGGGCGCGGCCGAGGGAATCATGATCTTCCAGAAGAACTCGAATTGATTGAGCCGCAGCACGGCGGCGACATTGCGATAATCCTGTGGGATATTGCGAACGCCGACCGCGGTGTTGATGATGATGGGCCAGATGGAGGTGATGAAGATCACGAAGATCGCGGATGGATAGCTGTCGCGAAACGCCGCGAGCGAGATCGGCAGCCAGGCGAGCGGCGGCACAGTGCGCAGGATTTGGAACAGCGGATCGAGGCCGCGCATCGCCCAACGCGATTGTCCGACGATCACGCCGAGCAGCACGCCGGCGACGCTGGCGAGGCCGAAGCCGATGGCGACGCGTTGCAGCGACGTGAGCACGCGCCAGCCGAGTCCGATATCCTGCGGCCCCGCGACGAAGAAGGGATGCAGGATGAGATCATTCGCCTCGCTCCATATGCGCGTGGGCGACGGCAAGGCCGAGGTCGGCGCGATGCAGAGGAGCTGCCAGAGGCCGAGCAGGATCGCGAGCACGATCATCGGCGGCAGAACAGCGGCGAAGAAGGCGCGAATGCGCGCGCCATGCTTTTCGATGAGCGGAACGCGCCTGCGCGCATAGAGCTCGTCGATCGAGCGATCGTCGCCGGGAGTCGCGTCGACGAGATCGCTATTGATGATTTGCATCGTCATTTCGGCCTCTTCGGTCACACCTGAGCGCGCTTTATCGACAGACTCTTCAGATAGGCTTGCGGATTTTCCGGATCGAAGACCTTGCCGTCGAAGAAGGTCTCCTTGCCGCGCGAGGTCGATGTCGGAATCTCTTTTGCCGGCACGTTGATCGCCTTCGCGGCCTCGCGCCAAATGTCTTCGCGATTCACTTTGTCGACGAGCGCTTTTATATTTGTCGTCGGCTCGAGCTTGCCCCAACGTATGTCCTCGGTGACGAACCAGGCGTCGTGACTCTTGAAAGGGTAGGACGCGCCGTCGCGCCAGAATTTCATATATTGCTTCGTAGCCTTCTCGATGCGGCTATTGCCGTAATTGAGATCGCCTTTCAGGCGGCCGACGATGTCGGCGACGGGCACGTTGAACCATTGGCGCTTGCCGACGATCTCGGCGAGCTCGGCTTTATTCTCCATTTTATCGCACCATTGCTGCGCTTCCAGCACAGCGGCGGTGAGCGCACGCGCGGCGCGTGGATTCTTGTCCACCCAATCGGCGCGCAGGCCGAGCGCTTTTTCCGGATGCTTCGTCCAGATCTCGCCGGTCGCGCAAGCGGTGTAGCCGATGCCTTGATTGGCGAGCTGCTCGTTCCACGGCTCGCCGACGCAAAAGGCGTCCATATTGCCGACCTTCATATTCGCCACCATTTGCGGTGGCGGCACGACGATGGTCGAGACATCCTTGTCGGGATCGATGCCGGCCGCAGCAAGCCAATAGCGCAGCCATAAATCATGCGTGCCGCCGGGGAAGGTCATGGCGACCTTCACCTCCTTGCCTTGCGCTTTCTTCCTGGCGAAGGCCTCGCGCAGCGCGGAGGCGTTGGTCGTGACCTTCAGATCCTTATATTCATTGGCGACGGATATGCCCTGCGCGTCGAGATTGAGGCGCGCGAGGATATACATCGGCGTCGGCATATTGTTCTGCGTCACTTTGCCGGTCGAGATGAGATAAGGCATGGGCGTGAGAATATGCGCGCCGTCTATGCCATTGGCGGCGCCGCCGAGCACCAGATTGTCGCGCGTCGCGCCCCAGGACGCTTGCTTCGTCACTTCGACGTCGGGCATTCCATGCTTGGCGAAGAGGCCTTTCTCTTTCGCGATGATCAGCGGCGCTGCGTCGACGAGCGCAATATAGCCGAGGATTGCTTTCGTCGTTTCGGGTCCCGCTCCTTCGGCGAAGGCTCCGCCGGGAAAAGCCGCGCGTATGGCGGCGAAGCTCGCGACAGCGCCGGCCGCGCCGCGCAGCAGCGCGCGACGATCGAACGCTGTCGGCGATAATGTCTTTGCTTCGCTTGTTTCGTCAGTCATCGTCACCGTCGTCCTCTTCGCGCTTCGAGAGCGCATCGGTCGGGGCGAGTCGGCGCCGTCTCCTGTCGACGGCGCGAAACGCAAAAAAGCCGCTTGCCTGGAAGAGGGCGCTCATGGCGCTCGCTCTTCTGGGCAGCGGCGTTGCTGCTTCGTCCGTCATTGGACTAGAGAATGATGCGCAGGGCGCATCGTCATGAGGACAGGTGCAAGCTGCGCGCCAATTGGCGAATGCGGCGAGGCGACTTAGAAATCAATGATCTATGATAGAGCCGCATTGGCGGAAGCCGACGATTGAAGCGGCGCCTTGCACAATGTGCGGGCGCCAAATCGATAAAAAACAGGCTATGGCGCGCGCCGAATCGGGAAGGCCGCCAGATAGGCGGCGATGTCGCGATCGTCGAAGGCCGGCCCGCAGACGGCGCCGATCGCATCGGCGGATGGCGGCGGCGCGGCGACGGCGGGCAGCGCGGCGTCGAAGAGATCGGCGCGGAACACGGCTTTGGCGGCGTCGAGAAACGCGGGTGAGACGGGCGCCTGTCCCCAGCGCGCCATTTGCGCATAGAGCCATGCGGCCTGCGTCGGATCGGGCCGCTCGGCGCCTTCCTGGCCGAGCAGAAGATAGCGCGCATTCTCGCGCGTCGCGCCGCCCGGCGACACTTTGAGACGGCCTTGCAGCGTCCGCAATATCACCTGCGCATCGACGCCGACGCGGTCCGGCCGCGCCAGAATGGCGGCGACCTCATGCGGATCGGCCTCGGCGACGAAGCCCGCGGCGCGATGCAGCGCGCGCAGCAGCGCGGCGACGACATGCGGATGCTCGAGCGCGAAGCGCTCGCGCATGGCGAGCGATTTTTCCGCATAGCGCGTGAACAGCTCGACCGAAAAATGCAGAATATGTCCGACGCCGAGATCGACGGCGACCGAATTCCACGGCGCGCCGACGCAGAAGCCGTCGACATGGCCTTGCGCGAGGCTGCCGACCATATAGGGCGGCGGCAGCACGACGAGCCGCACATCCTCGTCCGGATCGACGCCGCCCGCCGCCATCCAATAGCGCAATTGGTAATTATGGCCGGAGAAGGGGAAGGTCATGCCGAAGGTCAGCGGCTCGGCTTGCGCGGCCCTGCGATCGGCGACGACGCGCGCGAGCGCTCTGGCGGTGGCGAGAGGATCGAGCGCATCGCCCTCGAGACGCGCGTTCATCGCCGCGTGCAACGACGGCGAGACCGTGATGGCGTTGCCATTCATGGCGAGATTATAGGGAGCGACGATCGGCGTCTTCACATGGCCGAGGCCGAGGCTCGAGGCGACGGCGATCGGCGCCAGAAGATGCGCGGCGTCGAACATGCCGATATTGAGCTTGTCGCGCACATTGGACCAGGAGACCTCCTGCACGAGCTCGATCTCGAGTCCCTCCTGCGCGGCGAAGCCCTTGTCCACGGCGATGAAGAGCGAGGCCGCATCCGCGAGCGGAATGAAGCCGATGCGCAGGGTTTCGCGCTCCGCGGTCATTTGAACAGCTCCGAGGCGGTGATGATCGCCTGGGCGATCTCGAAAATCTTCTTCTTCTCGCGCATCGCGGTGCTGCGCATCAGCCGATAGGCGTCCTCCTCGCCGAGGTTCTTCGCCTTCATCAACAGGCCTTTGGCGCGGTCGATCGTCTTGCGTTCCTCGATCTGCGATTTGGCGCGCTCCAATTCGTCCTGCAGGCGAGAGAAGGCGTTGAAGCGCGATATGCACAGATCGAGGATGGATTTGATGCGCTCTTTCTTCAGCCCGTCGACGATATAGGCGGAGACGCCGGCGTCGACCGAGGCTTGAATGGAGGCGGTGTCGCTCTGATCGACGAACATGGCGACGGGGCGGCGCACGGCGCGACTCACCTGGAACATCTGCTCCAATATGTCGCGGCTCGGATTGGCGAGATCGATGAGGATGACGTCCGGGTCGAGCGCATAGATGCGCGCGAGCAGGCTGCGCATCTCGCCGATGCGCTCGACATTGGTGAAGCCCGCCTCGCGCAATCCGTCCTCGAGGATCGCCGTCCGCACCGGACTCTCATCGACGATGACGATTTTCAAATCGACGCCTCCGCGACGCTGCGCCGCAGGCTGGCGCTAGCGAATATGCGCGCGAATTTCAAATGATTTCGCCGAGCGGCCGAGCGGCCGAGCGGCCGAGCGGCCGAGCGGAGCCGACAACAGAAGGCCCCGCAGCGCTGAGGCTGGCGGGGCCGCTTGGTTTTCGCAGAATGCGAAATTTCCGGAGAGATCCAGATTCGGAGGTACGGGAGGCGTCGCGCTTGGCCTTCGCGTTTCGCCGCCCGTCGGGATGTCACGAATGTCGGCGCTCGAGGAAATCAGCGCTCGATTTCTCCGCCGCGCCATCGACCTCGGTGGTCGAGGTCAGAGGGTGTGACCCGGTGGCGTCATGCTCCTCTCGCATGTTTCGCTCGACTAGAGCCTGCGTGCGTTGCCACGCCGGCCCGCCTATCGCGTTCTCATCCCTCGAGGTCCCGCTCGATCTATGGGGCTTCGGGCTGGCGTGTTCGCCGCCGCCCGGGGCCTTTATGACGCGATGATGAAATGGTGATCTCGATTCTAGGATTCGTCAAGTGACAAATCGGTCGCGTCGGATCGGCCGCAGGGAGGCTGTTTTCTTTTTCCACGCATCGCGCTAGGCCATGCCTCCGACGAGGCCGGCCGGGCGAGCGCCGGACGGCCCGCGGGGAGAAAAACGCATGAGCACGGAAGCCGACGACTATCGCTATTTTCTGACCTACAGCGGCGTGGGGCTGCCGCTCAATCTGATGTCGCAGCTCGACCCCAATGATCTCAACAACCGCAACACCTATTTTCGCGCGCGTTTCGACGGCGCGGAGCGGCTGCTGATCTGCGAGAAGCTCGTCTATGGCGAGGTGGAGCTCAGTCACACTTACGAATATCGCGCCGAGGGCGGCCTCGCCCGCGCGCTCATCGTGATGGGCGAGGACGAGACCGAGGTGCTGTTCGACGAGAATGGCAAGCAGACGATGGCGTGAGGGCGGAGCCCTCGAGCCGTATCGAATGCGAGCCTGAAGGCTCGCATCGCGGATGTCACGCCTTGCCGAACACACGATCGAAAATCGTGTCGACATGTTTGAAGTGATAGGCGAGATCGAACAGCTCATCGAGCTCTGCGGGCGAGAGCTTCGCGCTCACCTCGGCGTCGGCGCCGAGCAGCGTGCGGAACTCGCCCTCGCCGCGCCACACCGGCATGGCGTTTCTCTGCACCAGCGAATAGGCGTCCTCGCGCGAGACGCCCTTTTGCGTCAGCGCCAACAGCACGCGCTGCGAATGCACGAGCCCGCCGAGGCGATCGAGATTCTTCTGCATATTCTCGGGATAGATCATGAGCTGATCGATGACGCTGGTCATTCGCACCAGCGCGAAGTCGAGCGTCACCGTCGCGTCGGGGCCGATATTGCGCTCGACGGACGAATGCGAGATGTCGCGCTCGTGCCATAGCGCGACATTCTCCAGCGCCGGCGTCACCATGCCGCGCACCAGACGCGCGAGGCCGGTGAGATTTTCGGTGAGCACGGGATTGCGCTTATGCGGCATTGCCGAGGAGCCCTTCTGCCCGGCCGAGAAATATTCCTCCGCCTCCAGCACCTCGGTGCGCTGCAAATGGCGGATCTCGATCGCCAGCCGCTCCACTGACGAAGCGACGACGCCGAGCGTCGCGAAAAAGGCGGCGTGTCGGTCGCGCGGAATGACCTGCGTCGAGACGGGCTCCACGGCGAGGCCGAGCTGCTTGGCCACATGCTCCTCGACGCGCGGATCGACATTGGCGAAAGTGCCGACGGCGCCGGAAATGGCGCAGGTCGCGACCTCCGCGCGCGCGACGACGAGCCGCTCGCGCGCGCGAGTGAATTCGGCGTAGGCCTGCGCGAGCTTCAGGCCGAAAGTCGTCGGCTCGGCGTGAATGCCGTGCGAGCGGCCGATCGTCGGCGTGTATTTATGCTCCTGCGCGCGCCGCTTTATCGCGCCGAGCAGTCCATCGACATCGGCGATGAGCAGATCGGCGGCGCGCGCCAATTGCACGGCGAGGCAGGTGTCGAGCACGTCGGAGCTGGTCATGCCCTGATGCACGAAGCGCGAATCCGGGCCGATGAACTCGCCGAGATGGGTGAGGAAGGCGATGACGTCATGCTTGGTCACGCGCTCGATCTCGTCGATGCGGGCGACGTCGAAAGTGACGAAATCGGCCTTGTCCCAGATCGCCTTGGCGCTCTCCTTGGGGATGACGCCGATCTCGGCGAGCGCGTCGCAGGCATAGGCCTCGATCTCGAACCAGATGCGAAAGCGTGTCTGCGGCTCCCAAATCTTGGTCATCTCGGGGCGGGAATAGCGAGGGATCATGGGCTCGGGCGTCCTTTGGGAAATGTCTCGGCGCAGCCGGGGGACGGGAAGAGGTCCGTGTAGGCCGTTCCGCGGGCGGAGTGAAGGGGGCGGGACGAACTCCGCCTCCTGTCGTCGTGGTGAATAGGTTCTAAAGAGCAAAGCGTAGGGCGGGGGTGGTCCCGACATAGGCCCGGGTGACCTCGAGCGTGCCTCGCGATATATTGGATAAGGAACCGGAGGTTGAAATGAGCCAGCTCGAGCGCATCACTGTCGATCCGCGGCAATGCGGCGGACGCCCTTGTATCCGCTCGCTGCGCATTCGCGTCAAAGACGTTCTGGACCTTCTCGCGGCCGGGGCCTCGAAAGAGGAGATTCTCGAGGATTATCCGCTGCTCGAGGCGGCGGATATCGCCGCGGTCCTCGAATTCGCCGCGCGCCAGAGCGATCATCCGATCTTGCGCGTCGCCTGATGCGCTTTCTCGTCGATGCGCAACTGCCGCCGGCGCTCGCGCGCTGGCTCTCCGCGGCGGGACATGAGGCAGAGCACGTCGGGGATGTCGGTCTCGGCGACGCCAGCGATGATTCGATCTGGAGCTATGCCCTCGCGGCCGGCGCCGTCGTTATCTCCAAAGACGAGGATTTTGCACAGCGGAAAGCGCTCGAGAGTGGCGGACCGCCAATCGTCTGGGTGCGGGTTCCGAACACGCGAAAGCGCGAGCTTCTGGCCTGGTTCGAGAGGATGCTCCAGACATCTCGGCGGCGTTGGAGCGAGGCGAAAGCCTCATCGAGGTCATTTGAGCGGCCTTCGCCGGCCGGACCGCCGGAATTCGAGACGCCCGCCCTGGCCGAAATATTGCTGCGGATGAACCGACGCCAACGCTGGCGTTCGGTCGCCCGCGCGGCCATATTCCGCGTCGAGAACGCGTTTTGCCGGAGGACCTCATGCAGCAGACCGCCGATGTCGCCGTGCTGGGCGCGGGTATGGTCGGAGTGTCGGCCGCCCTGCATCTGCAGGCGCGCGGGCGCGAGGTCGTCCTCGTCGACCGGCATGGCGCGGCCGGGCTCGAGACGAGCTTCGGCAACGCCGGGCTCATCGAGCGCGCCTCCATCTTCCCCTATCTCTTTCCGCGCGATTTCGGCGATCTCCTGCGCTACGCGCTCAATCTCTCGCCGCAGGCGCATTATCATTTCTCCGCGCTGCCCAGCGTCGCGCCCTGGCTGTGGCGCTATTTCCGTGAGAGCTCGCCGGAGCGCGCCAAGCGTCACGCGCTGGACGCGCTGCCGCTGGTCGAGCGCTGCCTAGAGGAGCATGACGCGCTGATCCAGCTCTCGGGCGCCGGCGACATCGTGCGTCGCACCGGATGGATCAAGCTCTATCGCAGCGAGAAGAGCCTCGCCAAAGGCGTCGTGGACGCCGCCCGGCTGCGCGATTTCTCGTTGCGGGTCGAGCAGCTCGACGCCGCCGGCCTCGCGGCGCTGGAGCCCGATATCGCGCCGGTCGTCGGCGCGGTGCATTTCCTCGACACGGCCTCGGTCGCCGATCCTTGCGCGGTGGCGCAGGCCTATGCCGAATTGTTCCAGCGGCGCGGCGGGCGCTTTCTCGCGGGCGACGTGCGGGCGCTCGAGCAGACGCGCGACGGACGCTGGAGCGTGCCGACCCATGACGGCGCGCTGATCGTCCGCGATCTCGTCGTCGCGCTCGGCCCCTGGTCGGACCAGATTTTCCGTCCGCTCGGCTATGATCTGCCCTTCGCGGTCAAGCGCGGCTATCACATGCACTATGGGACCAAGGAGGGCGCGCGCCTCTTCCATCCGGTGCTCGACGCCGACAATGGCTATGTATTGGCGCCGATGACGCGCGGCGTGCGCCTCACCACCGGCGCGGAATTCGCCAGCCGCGACGCCGCGCCAACGCCCGTGCAGGTGGACAAGGACGAAATCCTCGCCCGCACCCTGTTCCCGCTCGGCGAGCGGCTGGACCCCAAGCCCTGGATGGGCTGCCGGCCCTGCTTCCCGGACATGCTGCCGATCATCGGCAAGGCGCCGCGCCATCAGGGCCTGTGGTTCGATTTCGGCCATCAGCATCACGGCTTCACGCTGGGGCCGGTCAGCGGAAGGCTGCTGGCGGAGATGATGACGGGCGAGGCGCCCTTCACCGATCCGGCCCCCTACGCGGTCGAGCGATTTCGATAAATTCGCTGCGGAATTTTCCCGCCGGATGAGCGACCATGGGCGCAGTGATTCGCCCGTGCGTCGATGATCGATTCATGCCGGCGCTCATGCCGGCGCTCGTGCCGCTATTCATGCCGATTTTTTTCACAGTGTCCGCGTCCCTTACGGGCGACCCGATATTTTTCAGCGGAGACGACTATGAAGCTCGCAGCATTTTTTCTCGGCGCGGGGCTCGCGCCTTTTCTGCTCGCGCCCGCGGCGGCCGTCGAGGTCGCCGTCATCTATGAAGGATTTCCGGGCTATGCCGGCTGCAAGGAGCGCGCCGACATGCAGCGCGTCATCGAGCTCGCCGAGCAATATGATCTGGAGGCGGCGCGGGAGATCATTCGCCGCGGCTTGAAGAGCAAGGATTGCCGCGTGCTCGGCGGCGACCTCGTCGTCGAGCTCGTCCCGCCCTTCAGCCGGCTGGTCAAGGTGCATATGAGGGGCGATCCGGACGCTTATTGGATTCTCCAATAGGCGTCACGACGCAGGCTTGGCCAGCGCGCGCTCGCCCAGCCGGACCAGCGCCGCCCGCAGCCGCTCGTCGGCGACGCCTTCGGTCACGGCTTCCGCCTGTCGGCGCGCGGCGAGGTCGACAGGCGGCTTCGCCGGCCGGACCCGACGCGGGAGCAGCGGCTCCTGCTTCATCGTCACCTTGGCGACGCAGCGCCAGCCGAGATGCGTGTTCACCCGCTCGATGATGGCGGCGCTCATATGCTGAATGTCGAGGCCGAAGCCCGGCTCGACGCGCAGCGCCAGCGTCGCCGGCTCGTCTTTCTTCTCGGCCGGGCGGTTCTTGGCGCGCGGGGGCCATTGCAGCTTCATCGGCTCGCAGACGGCGGCGACGCGGGCGCCGACGATGGCCTCCCAGCGCAGCAGCAGCGAGGACTCGCTGAACCCCTGTCGCGCGGCCAGCGGATCGAGCGTCTTGCCGACGAATTCGCCGAGCGAGCGCGATTGCCTGGATTTCGAGCGCCCCGTGGCTGGTGCGGTCATGCTCTCTCCTTGCGCGATCGCATCCGATCTCGTTAGGAACAGATTAGCCCATGCCGAGAGCTTCCGCCAACTCCTCCGCCGAACGGCCGCCGCGTCCCGATCCGCGCGCGCTGCTGACCTGGTACGACCGCCGCCGGCGCGATCTGCCCTGGCGCGCCGGGCCGGGCGAGCGCGCCGACCCTTACGCCGTCTGGCTGTCGGAGATCATGCTGCAGCAGACGACGGTGGAGGCGGTCAAGCCCTATTTCGCCGCCTTTCTGGCGCGCTGGCCCAGCGTCGCGGCGCTCGCCGCCGCCCCGCTCGACGAGGTGATGAAGGCCTGGGCCGGCCTCGGCTATTACGCCCGCGCCCGCAATCTGCACGCCTGCGCGCAGCAGGTGGCCGTCGAGCATCGCGGAATTTTCCCGCGGGATGAGTCCGATCTGCTCGCGCTGCCGGGCGTCGGCCTCTATACGGCGGCGGCGGTGGCGGCCATCGCCTTCGATGCGCCCTGCGTCGCCGTCGACGGAAATGTCGAGCGCGTCGTCGCGCGGCTGTTCGCTGTCGACAAGCCGGCGCGCGAGGCCAAGCGCGAATTGCGCGAAAAGGCGCAGACGCTGCTTCCCCCCGCTCGCGCGGGCGATTTCACCCAGGCGCTGATGGATCTCGGCGCGACGGTCTGCACGCCGCGCGGGCCGCGCTGCGATCTCTGCCCCTTCGCGCCCGCCTGTGAGGCGGCGCGGCGCGGCGAGACGGAGCGCTTCCCCGTCAAGACGCCGAAGCCGGAGAAACCCCTCCGGCGCGGCGCCGCCTTCGTGTTGACGAGCGACGGCGCGGCTCTGCTGCGCACGCGGCCGGCGCGCGGCCTGCTCGGCGGCATGAGCGAATTTCCCTCGACGCCTTTCCGCGTCGATTTCGATCCCTCCCGAGCGCAGGCTCATGCGCCTGTCGCGGCGCGCTGGCGGGCGCTGCCGGGCGAGGTCGAGCATGTGTTCACGCATTTTTCGTTGCGGCTCACGATTTTCGCCGCGACGCTTCCGGCGCCGCCGCCCCATATCGAGAACGGCCGTTGGACGCCGCTCTCGCGCCTTTGCGACGAGGGGCTGCCGACGCTGATGCGAAAAGTGGCCGTCCGGGCCGGATTGATTGTAGAGTGAGCGCGAAAGCGGGAGCATCGGCATGGCGCGACGCAGTGCGATCCAGATCGAGATGACAGAAGGCGCGATCCGAATCCTCTCCGGCGGCCATGTGCTGACGATCGCTAATTCGGCGCCGCCGCCGGACGCCGACGAGGACGCGGATTTCTTCATCCGCCTCGACGATATCGACCATTGGGACGCGCCCGACGAGGAGATATCGATCGACATCGTCGAGCTGCAAGCGATTTTGGAGGCGATCGAGGAGGAGCTCGAACGTCACGGATTGAGCGTGACGTTCGAATGAGCGTCAGAACTCCACGCGCAGCGAGCCGAGGAAAGTGCGCGGCGCGCCGGTCATGATCGTGTAACGGCCGCTGGCGGCCGGGTAATAGATCGTGTCGGTGATGTTTTTCACATTCAGCTGGCCAGTGACCGTGAAGCCGGCTATCTCGGTGCGATAGGCGATCATGCCGTTGAGCAGCGCATAGCTCGGCAGCACATAAGTGTTGGCCGTGTCGCCGAAGGAGCTGTCATAGACGGAGACGCCGGCTCCGAGGCTGAGACCCTTCAGCGCGCCGTCGGCCTCGTATTTCACCCATAGATTGCCGTAATTTCTCGGGCTGGCGGCCAGTTTCGAGCCGGCGACGGCGAGCTGCGTCGTCGCCAGAGTGAGCGGATTGTATGAGCTCGCGCCTTGGACGGTGCGAACGTCATCATGCGTGTAATTGGCGATAACGCTCCAATTGTCGTCGATGCTGCCCGTGAGGTCGAATTCGAATCCTTGGCTGCGCGCCTTGCCGATCAGCAGCGTATTATTGGCGTTGAGCGGGTCCGCATAGGCAATGTTGGACTTGAAGATATCGAAATAGGCCATTGTGAGCGTGAGGCGCCTGTCGAGAAGCTCCGCTTTCACGCCGCCTTCGAATTGCTCGCCTTTTTGTGGAGCGAGCGGAATGAGCAGCGTCGTCGTGCCATTGTTGGCGCCGAAGGATTGGGTGAAATTGCCATAGAGCGACAGCCAGGGCAGCGGCTGAAACACGACGCCGACGCGTGGGCTGAACGCTTGTGTGTAATTGGTCACATAGCTCGCGAGCGCGGCGGCGGACGATGTCGAGACCTTGCTCGCGCCCGTCTCCGCCCAATCATAGCGCCCGCCGAATAGCACATGGATCCTATCGTCCAGGAACGAAATCTGATCCTGTCCGTAGATGCCCGTCCATTTCTGGCCGATCGTCCCATAGCCTAGGCTCTTGTAGACGTTGTCGAACTGCCGGGGGTTGGGGGCGTAGACGTTGATCGCGCTGATCAGTGGCTGATAGTAACTGTAGACAGGAAGATAATGGCCGAAATAATCAAATCCGAGCAAGATCGAATGATCTAACGGCCCGGTCGCGAATTTCCCTTTCAGATCGAGATTGGTCGCAAAAGTATTATCCGTATAGCCAGGCAGCACGACCATGGCCCGGCTCAACACTCCGGTCGCTTGATTGAAGCCGAGGCCGATGGAATTCTCGGTCCGGCTGCCAACGCTGTAATAGCTGAGCCGATTTGTGAGGCTCCAGCCGGGAAGGAAGTCGTATGTCCAATCATAGGCGATGCGCTTCTTGTCGAAATGATTGGGCGCAGCGGTCGTGACCGCCGCCGCCGACAAATATCGGCTTCGCGGAAGAGATGCCGGGCGGTCGCCGACCACGACCGACAAGGGCTCGTCCTCGACCCAGGTCCGGTTCTGATATTCGAAATCGACGTTCATCCGGAACTGTTCGATCGGATGAAAGGCGAGCGTCGGTGCGACGAATATATTTTCATAGCTGACGAAATCACGAAAAGAGTCGGCGCGGTAGTATTCGCCGTTGAAGCGATAGAGCACGGATTTGTCTTGCGTCACAGGACCGGTCGCGTCGATCGTCGTGCGCGTCAGCCCGTAGGAGCCGGCTTTTTCCTCGATCGAATAATAGGGCGTCTCCAAAGGACGCTTCACCACCAAATTGATGATGCCGCCGGGCTCGCCGCGGCCGAACAGCATCGCCGCCGGCCCTTTCAATACTTCGATCGATTGGAGGTTCGCAGTGTCCAGAGCGCGAAGGCGATACTCCATCAGGCCGTTCTTATAGACGTTTCCGACCGTGTTGAAGAAGCCGCGAACCTTGAACGTCTCGAAGCCGCCATTGCCGCTCAGCGTCACGCCGCTGACATTGGCGAGCAGCGCGTCATTGACGCTGATCGCCTGCTGATCGTCCATCGTCTGGCGCGTCACTACCTCGATGGCGATCGGCGTCTTCAACAGCGGCGTGTCGGTCTTCAGCGTCGCCGGCGCGCTCGAGGCGTTATAGCCCGTATAGCGATCGCCCGGTCCCGGCGCTGCGCGGCGGCGCGCGCCGTCGCGGCGCCCATTGGTCTGAGCGCCTATGTCGATCGCCGGCAGCGGCGTCGCGCCGCTGGCGTCGCTCTGCGTCCCATTGTCGTTCTGCGCCAGCACGATAGACACCGCCTGCCCATCGCGCGAGAATTCATAAGTGAGGCCGGTTCCCGCCAGCAGCGCGCCGAGAGCCTCCCGCACGGAATATTTGCCGGACAGCCCCGGCGTCATGCGCCCATGCGTGAGCCGCGCGTCATAGAGGACGTGCAGGTCGTTCTCGTCGGCGATGACATTCAGCGCCGACGCCACCGAGCCTGCGGGAATGCGGTAGGTCTGGATCGCGCCGGAGCGCTCCTGCGGGGCGATCGCCGCCTCGGCCGGAGAATCCGAGACTCCCGCTCCTGTCATCAAGGCGCCGAACGCCGCCGCCGCGACCGCCGAACTCATCTTCGCTCTTCCCCGCCGCTCGCCGCGCGCCGACTTCCTCGCCATGTCTCCGCATCCCTCTCGATTCGTCCGCCGGGGCGTTGCGAGCCCCCTGTCTTGCTGGACGCGGTCGATGCGAAAAACGAAACCTCGCGGAGCAAAATTTTTCTCGGAGAGGCGGAGCGCCTCAGCCGTGAAGCAGGATCAGATAGTCGGTGACATGGATCGCGCGCAGGCCGAGAAAGGCCTCGATCTCGCGCAGCGCCTGGGCCGGATTCTCGGCGTCGAAGACGCCGGTCACGCGCCGCGAGCAGCGCGCGTCGCCGATGCAATAGACATAGCCGCGCCGGTGTCGTCCGAGCGCGGCGAGCACTTCGCCGAGCGGCCGGTTCTCGAAGATCAGCCTGCCGCGCCGCCAGGCGGTGGCGCGCTTGACGTCGACAGGTTCCGGCGGCCGCGCCGCGCGCTCGGCGCCGAAGCCGCTCTGCGCGCCTTCCTCGACGATCACCATGCCGCCGCCGCTCGTCACCTCGACGTGATGCTCGGTGACGGTGACGCGCGCCTCGCCCTTGTCGATGGCGACGTCGAACGCCGTGCCGAGCGCGGTCACCGCGCCGCCCGCCGCCTCGACGACGAAAGGCCGCGCGGCGTCGGGCGCGACTTGGAACCAGGCCTCGCCCTCGAGCAGCGTCAGCCGCCGTCGGCCGGGCTCGAAATGCAGGGCTATCGCCGAGCGCGCGTCGAGCTCGACGCGCGAGCCGTCTTCCAGCGTCACGCTCTTGCGATCGCCGACGCCGGCATAGATGTCGGAGCGCAGCCAGGCGCCGAGGTCGTCGAAGCCGATGGCGACGACGAGCCCGATGGCGGCGGCGATCGTCGCCGCGCCGGCCAGCAGCGGACGCCTCGACGCAGGACGGCGGCGCTCCGCCGGCCGGTTGGGCGCGAGGCTCTCCACGAAGCCGCACATTTCGGCCATGTCGTCGAAGGCTGCGGCATTGGCGGGGTCGGCCGTTCGCCACGCCTCGAACGCGGCCGTCTCGCTCGCCGAAAGCGCGCCCGCCCGCATGCGTATCCACCAGTCGACGGCGGCGACGCGCGGGCTGTCGTGATCGAAACCGTCGCTATAGTCAGTCATTCGTCACGGCCATCGATCGGCGCGGCTCCTCGGCCGGCTGCTGCTTCATAGGACGCGCCGCAGCCGAAAATGAAACGGGGGGCGAGAAAAAAATCAATCGAGCGACGCCCGGCAGCGCAGCAGCGCGAGGCGCAGGTGGCGGCGCGCCATCGTCTCGGAAATGCCGAGCCGCCGCGCCGCCTCGCTCAAGGACGCGCCCTCGTGCATGACGAGCAGGCAGACCTCCCGACACCGCGGCGGCAGCGCCTCGATCGTCTCCAGCACGATGCGGGTCTTGCGGCCGTGATCGAGGGCCTCTTCCGGCGTGGCCTCCTGCGAGGGTGTCTGCTCTGGCGGATCGCCGAAGTCGAGATAGCGGGTCTCGGTCTTGCGCCGGCGCGCGAAGTCCCTGCTGAGATTGACGGCGATCTGCTTCAGAAAGGCGGTCGAATCGGCGACGGTCTCGAAGCGGTCGTGGCGCAGCGCGCGCACGAAGGTCTCCTGCAGCAGATCGGAGGCCTCCTCGCGTCCCACCCGACGCGTCAGAAACGTGAGCAGGCCGCGCTTGTTGCGAAGGAAAAGCTCGCGGAACGACAAGAATTTGATGTCCGACATGCGCGGCGTCCGATGCGTGCGGAAAGGGTAGGGCGGAAGGAGCGCGGCGTTGCGCGATCGCGCCGCGAAATGCGCGCTGCGAGATCGGGAGACCGGCGCGGTCAGGCGCGAATCGGCGGCGCCCGCGACGACCACGAGCTGGTCCAGCCAGAGGGAAAGGGAGCGGGCGGCGTCGCGCGCCGCGGCTCGGACGCGGCCAGCGACCCAAAGGCGAGCGTGTCGGCCCGCGGCGATGGAGCGAGGGCGGCTTTCGCCGCGGAGCCGTCGCAGCCGGCCGGGCAGATGTCGCAATGATGGCGATGGTCCGCCGGCGTCGGATCGCCGTCATGCGCGGCTCCTCCGCAGAATGCGGCGAGGAGCGAGGCTCCGCCGTCTGCTTGCGCGAGATCGGCGCGTCCAGGGGCGGAGAGGAGAATGGCGAGCGCCTGAACGAGAAAAAGCGCGACGATCCCCTTCGAAAGGAGCGCGCGCGCCATCCGCCGAAATCGGGGCAGGAGCTTTGCCATGACGGAAAAGGTCCATGATCGGCGAAGGCGCGTCAAGGGCCGGCCCGCATCCGTCTCCCTTCACAGCGAAACGCCGCGACCTCGGATGAACAGGCGGGGCATTTTTATAAGGGACGACCCGCGTCGAAGCGCAGCGCGAGAACCGATGAACGCGCCAAATCCTCGATGATCGAAAGCCGCGCTAGATTTAGCGCACGGAGAGCCTCCGCAGATCAGGAAAGCGCGTTCGAGCTCGGTCGCGATCGCCGCAACGTCAAATCCGCGGTCCAGCCGCAGGGCTAAAACTCATTGTGAAATCAATTGGCTGGGGGACCTGGATTCGAACCAAGATTAACGGAGTCAGAGTCCGCTGTTCTACCGTTGAACTATCCCCCAACGGCGCGCGTGAAGCGGCGCGTCGCGCTGATCTAAAGAGAGGGCTCGCCTCTGTCAACATGATCGCGGCGCTTCGAGCCCGCCCGGCGGCCTCTCTCCACAATGTCGCGCTCACGTTTCCGAAAACGCGCTCCTTGGCATTCCCGCCGGCCTTGCTACACTTCCCGCGATCGGCCATGAGAGTCGCCGTTAGAGACAAAGACCGGCGGCGCGGCGGCGCCATGACAAAAGGCCGGTCGGGAGGCGGGTTGAAAAAGCCGGAACATTGGGGCGCAGGCCTTGGAGGCGCAGGTCTCGGGGGCGCAGGCCACGAGGGCGCAGGTCTGGGCGGCGGCGAGGCGCCGCGCGCGGGCGTCGGGACGCGCGTATCCGACGACGGACCGGGCGATCCCGCCCGCGCGGGCGCCGGCGGCGCGCCGAATGCGCAGAGCGACCGCGGCCTCCCGCTCGAGCGGCGCGACGAGCATGTCTATGCCGCGCTCGATCTCGGCACCAATAATTGCCGGCTGCTGATCGCGCGGCCCGAGCAGCGCTCCCGGCGCAAGACCGATATGCTGCGCATCGTCGACGCCTTCTCGCGCATCGTGCGGCTCGGCGAGGGCATGGGCAATTCGCATCGCATCTGCGAGCCGGCGATCGAGCGCACGCTCGACGCCCTCGACATCTGCCGCGAGAAAATGAGCGCGCGCGGCGTCTCCCGCGCGCGGCTCATCGCCACCCAGGCCTGCCGCGCCGCCGAGAACGGCGCCGAATTCGTCGAGCGCGTGCGCGAGCGCACCGGCCTGCTGCTCGAGGTGATCGACCGCGAGACCGAGGCGCGCCTCGCCGCCCGCGGCTGCGGCTCGCTCGCCGATCCCCGCGCGGCGAGCATATTGCTCTTCGACATTGGCGGCGGCTCCACCGAGCTCGTCTGGCTCACCCGCGACGCCAGCGGCTGCGAATTGCGCCATTGGACCTCGCTCGAGCTCGGCGTGGTCTCGCTCGCCGAGCAATTCGGCGGCAGGAGCGTGAGCCCGGCCATCTATCAGGCGATGACCGCGCGCGCGCTCGAGGGGCTCGCCTCCTTCGCCGAGCGCACGGCGGCCGAGCGGCGCTGCGAGCGGTTCCATCTGCTCGGCACCTCCGGCACGGTGACGACGCTCGCCGGCGTGCATCTCGGCCTCGAGCGCTACGATCGTTGGCGCGTCGACGGCCTCTGGCTCTCCGACGAGGACGCCACGCGCGCGATCGATTCGCTGCGCGCGATGGATTTCGATCAGCGCGCCGCCAATGGCTGCATCGGCCCGCAGCGCGCCGATCTCGTGCTCGCCGGCTGCGCGATTTTCGAGGCCATTCGCAGCGTCTTTCCGGCCTCCCGCACGCGCATCGCCGATCGCGGCCTGCGCGAGGGCATGCTGCTCGAGATGATGGAGGCGGACGGCGTCTTCGCGCGTGAGAGCTGACGGCGTCTTCGCGCGCGAGGGCTGAAGGCGTCAGAACGAGCGCTGGAGGCGCAGCCGGCCCTCGACCGTGGCGTTGGCGCCCTTGAAGGACGGCAGGCCGACCGACCAGAGCGCAATGTCCGGCGCGAGCCCCACCGGCCGGCTGTGGTGATTGTCGCGCAGATACATCAGCTCGCCGCCGAGGTCGAAATTCTTGATCGGCGTCCAGACGAGATTGGAGCCCACCCGATATTCGGTCGTATTGACCGCGCCGACGCCGCCGCCGAAATCCGCTATGGCGTTGCGGCTGTAGTAGAGCTCCATCAAGGAGCCGTAGACGCCGGAGGAGAGCGTCGGCGTCCAATAATGCTTGAAGGCCGCCAGCGCCACCCAGCCCTGCGACTTGTCGCAATGGGCGGCGGCGGTCCAAATGCAGTCGAAGCTCAGGAACTCCCAGCCATTGCTGGCTTTGACGCCGCCATTGCCATAGCCGTAGAAGGCGTTGCCGTTCACGGGGCCGCCGTTGAAGCTCAGATTATTGCCCATCAGATAGCCGACCGCGCCGCGGGCGTAGGTCCCCTGCACCCAGAATTTGTCGCCCTCGGCGAAAATATCCGGGGCCAGCTTGTCGAGATTGAACTGCCAGCCGATCTGAGCGGCATAGCCATAGTCTTCTTGCGAGGCGGCGGGGATGGCGGTGCCGAGCGGCAGGCCGCTGACGGGCGTCGCCACCGTGGCGTTGCGCGCATAGGTGGAGGTGCGCAGCCGATGCGCCGCGCCGGAGATTTGCATGGCGCCCCAGGGCTGATCGATGCGGAAGGCGGTGACGATCTCGGGGATTTGCACGCCGTCCGGCACGCCGGTGAAGCGCGTGCCCCAGGCCGCGGCGGCGGCGTCCGCGGCCGCGCCGGTGAGGCCGTAGACCGCCGCCACGTAATTATAGCCGCCGATCGTCGAGCCGATGAAGCCGCGCCGCGAGGCATTGTCCTCCAGCGAAAAGCTGAGAGAGACGCCGTCACGGAAACTATAGGTGTAGGCCAGCGCGCCGACAGTGGCGTTGGAGCCGCGCAACGCCTCCCAATCGATGATGTCCGTGTAGAAATCGAAGAAGGACTGCACGCGGCCGGCGGTCAGGCCGCCGAATTGCACGAAGGCCTTGTTGAGGATCGTCGTCTCGCGCGCCGTCGTGCGGAACACATTGCCGTTGGAGAAATTGGCGGCGCCGAAATATTGCGAGCCGCTGATCGAGCCGGTCGCCGCGCTGCTGTTCGAGCCGAACTGGGATTCGAGCCGCACGAAAGCGCGCATCGTGCCGTAATCGGTCGGCGCGCGCGCATCCATCTCCAGCCGGCCGATGCCGACGAAGCCGCTATTGTCGCCGCTGCGCGCATTGGCATAGCCGAGATTGGGGACATGGCCCGGTATGCCCAGCGGATTTGTGTTGATGCTGGGGCCGAAGGAGAAAGGATTGTCGGTCGCGATGATGTTGCGCGACATGCGATAAGAGCTGCTCCACGACCGCCATTCGGCGACCGCTGCGCCGCCGATGCGCAGGCAAGTGTTGTTGCCGGGAATGTAGAAGAAGGCCGATCCATATTGATCGCAGATGCGCACATATTCCACCGGCGCCGCCTGTCGCTTCGGGAGCTCTTCGGCGCGCCCCGCGCTTATGCTGTGCGTGACAGCGGCAATGACGATAGAAATGCGGGTTATAGAAGCCATGCTCAGAATCCGTCGAAGCAACGATCAATCGAGTTACGTATTTACGCTTAGGTAAATGGATCGATTACCGACGCTTCGCCGAATCGGCGGCAGAAACTTCTTAAGTTATTATTGTATTTCCCGCGCGACGCAAATGGCCGCCGCCGGATCGAGGCGCATGAACAGGCGACGGCCGCCCTTTCGAAAGGCGGCCGCGAGTTTTTCGAGCGTTCTGTAAATCACTGTGACCAGAAGGTCCTTCTCACCAGAAGACCTGCGCTCTGGCGAGGAAGAGGCTGGGATGCTCGCCGTTGAGATAGGGGCGATCGGAAGGCGCGATCAGCGTCAGCGTCTTGGTCCAATTGGCCTGGAAGCGCACGCCTTTGACCGGATACCAGTTCAGCGCGACGGTGAGATTGTCCTGGCGGCCGCCGAGCGTCGCCGTGCTGGCGATCGCCTTTTGCGCGGCGTTGCCGGCCACGCCCGCCGCATAGACGAAATTGCCGTCGACGAGGCCGCCATTGTTCAGATTGATCTCGCTGTAGCGCGCCGCCAGCTCGAAGGCGCCATAGCCGCCCTTGTTCAGCGGGTTCTTGATCTGAACGTCGCCGAAGCTGCCGGGCGTGTTGAAATCCTTGTCATAGCCCTTGTAGGAGGCCGCGCGGGATTCGCCGGTCAGGAACACGGAGCCGAAGACATAATAGCCGCTGTAGCGCAGGCTGTTTCCGCCGCCATTGCCGTAGATGAGCGCATTGGTGACGTCGCGCTCATATTGGGCGGCGATATATTCGGCCTGCAAAGAGACCGGGCCATAGGCGGCGGCGGCTTCGAATCCGTAATTATAGGAATATTTCAGGCAGCTCGAGCGCCGCGCGAATGGCGCGCTGAGCAGGCCGACGCCGGTGGTCGCTATGTTGAGGCTGGCCGCCGAGGCGCCGCAGGAGAGGTCCTGCGCCGCGGAGACGCGGGTCAGAGCGCCGCCGCCGCCGAGCACGTCGGTCTCCTCGCGCTCGGGGGATTGGCCGGGGCGCAGATTGGCGGCGTCGGTGGCCGCGGTGGTGTTGTTGGGCTTGTGATATTTGAAGGAGGCGCCGAGATGGAGGAGCTTGTCTTCTTCCACGATCGGCGCATAGACGCCGCGCACCGCCGCATCCCAATATTGCGATTCGCCCGTGGGCGGCGCGGTCGCCGTATCCTGCGGGCTGGTCGAGAAGACGCCGGCCTTGACGCTCCACTGCTTGTCGCCGACGGCGACGGCCGCGCCGATATGACGGCTCGGCGAGAGGACGGACGGCAGCGAGCGCTCGATGAAGGTGAAATATTTGGACGATTCCGTCGATTCCAGGCTGAAGGGCTCGCGGAAATTGCCGATCTGAACGGTCACCGGCTGCGCGCTGATCTCCGGCGGCAGGAATTTATCGCGATAGGCGAAATAGAAATCGCGAATGCCGGCGACGCCCGCGCCGGTGAAATCATATTGTACTTTATAGAACCAGTTTTTATAGGCCTTGCCCTCGATCTCGAGACGAGCGCGGCGGAAGCCGACATTGGAGCGGGAGATGGTGTCGGCGGAGGAGGCGAAGCCGCCATCGATCTGAAGTTGCCCGCCGACCTTGAAACTGAAGTCCTGATCTTCGGTCTCGACGAAGAGGCCGTTGCGGAAGGAGACGAAGACCGGCGGCGGCGCGTTCGTCGTCGGGGCCGCCTTCGTGTCGAGCGCGTTCTTGACCTGTGTGGTGGACTTGGCCTGCTCGGCGAGTCGCGTCTCGAGCCGCTTCAAATGCGCCTTGAGCGCTTTGATCTCGCTCGCCGTATCCGCCAGAGCGGCTGCCGGAAGTCCGAGAGTCGCCGCGAAGGCGGCGAGAGCGACGCCGCCCGAGAGCCGCCGCAGTGTCCGTCCGTGCCCGTGCATCAGTGTCTCCATGAGTCCCTAAGTACTATATCTTATCCATGGACTATAGATGCTGACTAGGCTGATTGCTGGCGGGCGACAATTTTCGGCGGCGGCCGTGGCGGAAATGTCACGTCGTAAAGATTAGTTTCATAACGAAAAAAGCCGCCCGGAGGGGCGGCTTCTTCATGTTTCGACGTCTCGCCGGGCCGAGGGCCCAGCGTCTTCGCTCACCAGAAAACCTGGGCGCGAGCGAGGAAGGTGCTGGGATGTTGGCCGTTGAGATAGGGCTTGTCGGACGGAGCGACGAGCGTCATGGCGCGCGTCCAATTGGCCTGGAAGCGAACGCCCTTCACCGGATACCAGTTCAGAGCGAGCGTGAGGTTCTCCTCGCGGCCGCCGAGCGTCGCCGTGCTGGCGAGCGCCTTATCGGCGGCGCCGCCGGCCACCGCCGCCCAATAGGCGTAGGGACCGCTGACGAGACCGCCATTATTGAGGTTCAGCTCGCTATAGCGCGCAGCGAACTCCCAGGCGCCGAGGCCGCCCTTGCTGAGCGGGTTGAGAATCACGATGTCGCTGAACGTGCCGGGCGTGTTCCAGTCCTTGTCGTAGCCCTTATAGGAGGCCGCGCGGGACTCGCCGGTCAGGAACACCGAGCCCTGGACATAATAGCCGCTGTAGTTGAGGCTGGAGCCGCCATTGTTGCCGAGGGCCAAGGCCGTTCCCGCATCACGCTCGTAATGAGCGCCGGAATATTCGCCCTGCAACGAGACGGGGCCGTAGCTGGCCGCCACTTCGAAGTTATAGTTGAAGCTGTATTTCAGACAGCTGTTCTGCAGATAGCCGGGCGTCCACAGCAGGGCGGCGCCGGCCGCCGATTTGAAGACCGGGCTGCAGGTCAGCGCCTGAGCCGAGGGGACGACGACATAGCGATTGTTGAGAATATCGCTCTCGTCGCGCGAGCCGGTGCCCGGCAGCAGATTGTTCGGGTCCTGAGCGGCGGTCGAGTCGTTCGGCTTGTGGAACATGAACGAGCCGCCGAAATGGAGCAGCTTGTCCTCCTCGACGATCGGCGCATAGGTGACGCGCGTCGTCAGATCCCAATATTGATGGCCGGTGACGGCGGGAGCCTGAGCGGAGTCCTGACCGAAGCTGGTCGAGAACACGCCGGCCTGCACGCTCCACTGCTTGTCGCCGAGGCCGATCTTGGCGCCGACGTGACGGTCCGGAGCCAGGGCGCCGGGAAGCGCGCGCTCGATGAAGGTGATGTGCTTGGACGAGTTCAGCGTCTCCATGCTGAACGGCTCGTACTGGCTGCCGACCTGGAAGGTGACCGGCTGCTTGGTGATGGACTCCGGCAGCAGCCTGTCGCGATAGGCGACGAAGGCGTCGCGAATGCCGGTCACGCCCGTGCCGGTGAAGTCATATTGGAACTTGTAATACCAGTTCTTATAGGCCTTGCCCTCGACCTCGAGGCGGGCGCGGCGGAAGCCGACGTTGCTGCGGGCGCCGGAGGCGGAGGGGTAGCTGGTGAAGCCGCCGTCGGCCTGGATGCGGCCGCCGATCTTGAAGTCGAAGCTCTTGTCCTCGGTCTCGACATAGAGGCCGTTCTTGAAGCTGATGAACACCGGCGGCGGAGCGTTGCCGCCCGGCGCGCTCTTGGCCGAGTTCAGCGCGTTCTTGACCTGATGAGTCGCCTTGGCCTGCTCGTCGAGCTTGTGCTCGAGCCGCTTCAGCTCGGCCTTGAGCGCCTTGATCTCGCTCGACGTGTCGGCGACAGCCGCCGTGGGCGCGCCGAACGCGCCGAGGAGGGCGATGGCGGCCACGCCTCCCAGCAGCTTCGAAGGCGTCGCGCCCTTCGCGATCGTCTGGACGTTCGGTTGTCGTGTCATGTCAGCCTCTAGCCTTGTTTTGCTTACCGCTATGGCAGCGCTAGAGGCGTTTTGTGACACAATCATCACAAAAGCCCGGGCCGGCGAATTGTGACGGCGGTTTCAACGTAAGGTGTGACCGAAATGCCACGCGAGCGCGGCGTGGCCGCCGCTGTCGGCCCTGGCCGGGAGCCGGGGAGCCGTACGGTCGTTCCGGCTCACGACGCTCGCGTCGACGAATCGTGGCGAATCGGCAACACTTACGTGAAAATCCTTAATCAAGGCCGATTCCGGCCTTGCGCAAATGGCCGATCGAAATGTAAGACAATTACATGTGATGTATCCAAAGAACATTTCGCCAGCCGAGGCTCGTCAAGCGAGCGGAGTTGGCGATAATTTGGGCGTCATCTGTCGATTAGTAGGCAAATGGCGTAATTGTCGAGCGTTTCGCGTGTCCGCTTCGGAACCGGGAGACTTGTCGTCGATGCAGGTTATTCATTCAGCCGAATGAAACCCCGCTCGACGGAGAGAAAATCCGACCCGTTCACGCGCAACGTCGAACACCGAGCGCAGGGGGCTTTGATGGAAGAACTGAAAATCCGGTCGAAAGTGGCGCGACGGCGCTCGGGCAGCGTCTCGCTCGTCGCTTTTTGCGGGCTGCTGGGCGTCCCGGCCGCGGCTCTGGCCGACACGGCGAGCGACATCAAGGCGCTGAAGGCCGAGCTGAAGCGGCTCGAGGCCAAGGTCGCCGATCAGGCCAAGACCAATGTCCAGGTCAAGAATGCGCTGAACTCCGCCAAGACGCTGCCCGGGCTCGTCGCCCCGCCGCCGGTGTTCGTCAGCTTCAAGAACGGCCTCTTCGTCGAGACCGAGGACAAGGCGTTCAACTTCAAGCTCGGCGGCCGCATCCAGGCCGACGGCGGCTTCGCCAGCTCCGCCGACACCATGTCGCGCTCCAACGTCGGCTTCCGCCGCGCGCAGATCTGGGTCGAAGGCAAGGCCTATAAGAACTGGTTCTATCGGTTCCAATACGACTTCACCAACACAGGCGTGGCGGGCATACGCGACGCCTTCATGGCCTATCGCCAGAAGCTGTTGCCGGAGGCGATCACCAAGGAGCCGGTCACTTTCCAGGTCGGCAATTTCTTCGAGCCCTTCAGCATGGAGACGACCAGCTCGACGAGCAACATCACCTTCCTCGAGCGCGCCATGCCGACCGTCCTCGCGCCGAGCCGCCATACCGGCGCGGCCGTGGGCATCGGCGACAAGCTGTGGTCGGTCAAGACCGGCATCTTCTCCACCTCGCCGCAGGACACGGCCACCGCTCCGCCCACCGGCGGCGCGCAATATTGGGACGTGGCGGTTCGCGGCACCTATGCGCCGATTCAGGAAGAGGACAAGCTGCTGCATGTCGGCTCGTCCTTCCGCTATCACAAGCCGAACGATTCGACGGCCGCCACCGACGCCGCCTTCTTGCGGCCTGGCGCGGGCACCGAGCGCGAAGAGGCGGATGTTCTGGGCGGCAGCGGAACCTGGAGCCGCGTCTCGTCGGCGCAGGATATGACTTGCGCGGCCTCCGGCAGCTTGGCGACGACCGCGACCGGCCTCGGTCTCCTGTCCGCGCCCTTCGTCATGAAGAATGGCTGCTTGAAATACGCCTATAGCTACGGCTTCGAAGCCGCGGCCGCCTACGGCCCCTTCTCGCTGCAGGGCGAATATATCGCGACGCGCTACGAGCGTGATCCGCTCAACGCTCTGCTGCTCGGCAATAATGGCGGATCGAGCCTCCAGGCCAGCGGCTATTATGTTCAGGGCTCTTACTTCCTGACCGGCGAGTCGAAGGCGGAAGTCTATAACGGCTACGACAAGAACTGGAGCTCGCCCGGCACCTTCGGCGCGATCAAGATCAAGAACCCCGTCAACAAGGGCGGCTGGGGCGCTTGGGAGATCGCCGCGCGCTTCAGCGAGCTCAATCTCAATAATGGCGGCCTCGTCGACGGCAATTTCGTCTATGCGGCGACGGTGGCCGGTTCGGCGGCCCAGAAGGCGCTCGCCAATACGGCGACGCTCGGCGGCCGCCAAGAAAATCTGACGATCGGTCTGAACTGGTATCCGGTCAACGGCTTCCGCCTCCAGGCCAATTGGACGCGCGTGATGACGATGGTCGCGGCTTCCGATCGTCCCTATCTCAACGGCGAGCATCCGAGCCTCTTCCTGGCTCGCGCCAACGTCTTCTGGTGAGACGCGGCTCGCTCTGACCCGCTCGCGATTTGACGATGAATGGCCGTCCTTCGGGGCGGCCATTCGTATTTTCAGCGTCCGATCGCGTCACGTGAGCCTCGCGCGAGCCTGCCGTGCTTAGAAGCCGGTTCGGCTATCGGGAGGGCGCTCATGTTCGGCGAAGGGGAATCTCGTGGATGGCGCAACGGCGTCGCCATAGCGGCTCTCGCGGCGGCGGCGCTGGGCGCGCCCGGCCTCGCTCTGGCCGATACGGCCAGCGAGATAAAAGCGCTGAAAGCCCAGCTGAAGCGGCTCGAGACCAAGCTCGACGCCCAGTCCAAGGCGACGCATGAGGCGACGAAGCATCTCGATTCGACGAAATCGGCGCCGGCCGCGAGCGCTCCGCCGCCGGTCTTCGTCAGCTTCAAGAACGGTCTCTATGTCGAGAGCGAGGACAAGAGCTTCGACTTCAAGATCGGCGGCCGCATCCATGCGGATGGCGGCTTCGCCAGCTCCGCCGACACCATAAGGCGCAGCAACGCCGGCTTTCGCCGCGCCGAGCTGGAGGTCGCCGGCCGCGCTTACGGCAATTGGATCTATCGCTTCCAATATGATTTCGCCACGGCCGCCGGCGGCGTCGTCGGCATTCGCGACGCCTATCTCGCCTATCGCGCCAAATTCCTGCCCGAGTGGATCAGCGCGCAGCCGGTCTCCCTACAGATCGGCAATTTCCACGAGCCCTTCGGCCGCGAGGTTCTCGACGGCGACAAGCATATGACCTTCATGGAGCGCAGCCTCACCGCCAATCTCGGCCCGGCCCGCCACATAGGCGCAGCCATCGGCGTCGGCGACGCGAGCTGGGCGTTGAAGGGCGGCATTTTCTCGACCAGCCCGCAGGATGCGGCGAGCGCTCCGCCGGTCGGGGGCGCGCAATATTGGGACGCCTCGGCGCGCGCCGTCTATACGCCCATCCACCAGGAGGACGCGCTGCTCCATCTCGGCGCCGCCTTCGTCTATCACCGGCCCAATAGCGCGACCGGCGCCACAGATGCGACCAATCTCACCCCCGGCGCCTCCGCATTCGAGCGCGAGCTCACCGGAATTCTCGGCGCGGGCGGCGCGACGGCGCGCGTGCCGGCGGCCCAGGATCTCTCTTGCGCCGCCTCGGCCGCGTCGCTCAATGTCGTGACGACCGGCGCCGGCCAGCTCGTCGCGCCTTTCGTGCAGCGGCCGAGCTGCCTGAAATATTCGTATAATTACGGCTTCGAGGCCGCCGCCGCCCTCGGCCCGGTCTCGGTCGAGGCGGAATATGTCGGCGCGCAATATGAGCGGGACGCGCTGCTCGCCTTTCTCTACGCCAATGGCGGCGGATCGCGGCTGCATTACAGCGCCTATCATGTCGCCGCCTCGCTGTTCCTCACCGGCGAATCGCGCGCCGCCTCCTATGACGGCTATGACAAGAATTGGAGCTCGCCCGGCACCTACAGCGATGTGAAGATCAAAAATCCGCTGGGCAAGGGCGGCTATGGCGCCGTCGAGGTCGCCGCGCGCTATGAGGGGATCGATCTGAACAATGGCGGCCTCGTCCCGGCGAGCTTCGTCTATCTGGCGACGGCGGCGGGCTCGGCCGCGCAAAAGGCGATCGCCAATACGGCGACGCTCGGCGGCCGGCAGGAGAATGTGACCGTGGCGCTGAACTGGTATCCGGTCCGCGGCGTGCGTCTCCAGGCCAATTGGACGCGCGCGATGACGCTGATCGCGCCCTCCGATCGCGCTTTTCTCAATGGCGATCATCCGAGCCTTTTCCTCGCCCGGGCGCAGGTTTTCTGGTGAGGTCGGAGCCGCCGTGCGGACGAAAGCTCGGCCGGACATGTGCGATTCGGCTTGCCAATTGCGTCTCTCCTATTGAAAATCCGGCATGACCTCGTTTATTTCGTCGGTACGCCGCTTAACCGAGCGCGCGAGACGCAGGATTCGTATGAACCGGTTCGAACGACAGCCGCAGGCCGCGGTGGAGGCCGAGGTCGAATATCGCGACGGCGACTTCCGCATTCGCCGCCCGGGCGCCTATGTGCGCTGCGCAGTGACCGGAGAGCCCATCCCGCTGGAAGAGCTCCGCTATTGGAACGTCGACCTGCAAGAGGCCTATTCGAGCACCGACGCCAAGCTCGCGCGCATCGGCGTGAGCTTCCCGAAGAAATCCTGAGCGAAGCCCTCGCCTGCCGCTGACCGCTTCCAGGCTCACGACGCTCGGGTGAGGGCGCGGCGCAGAAGCGCGTGGAGCCTCTCGTCTTCGGCGAAGTGGAGGCCGATCGGCAGAACGGCGATTCGCGCGGCCCTGTCGGGGCAAAGACCCGCCGCATCTTTTTCGGTCGTGACCAGAGTCGCGTCGAGGCGTTCGGCCTCGCGCTCGAGCGCCGCGAGGTCGCGCGTCGTATAGCGGCGATGATCGGCGAAGCTTTTTCGGCCGACAATCTCGACGCCCATCGCCTCGAGCGTCGCGAAAAATTTCTCCGGCCGCGCAATGCCCGCAAAGGCGAGCGCCCGCCGGCCCGCGAGTGGGCAGGGGAGGGCGGCGACGTCGGCGCGGAGAACGGGCTTTCCCGCCGCGCTCGCGCGCTCGGCGACCGCCTCTCCGGCCGCGCCCTCGCCGATGAGGACGAGCGCGTCCACAGCCTCGATCTGGCGTCGCAAAGGCGCGCGCAGCGGGCCGGCGGGCGGGCAGAGCCCATTGCCGGCGCCATAGCCGCCATCGACGACGAGCAGCGCGAGATCGGGCTCGAGCCGCCGGCTCTGTAGGCCATCGTCGAGAATGAGCGCCGTCGCGCCGAGATCGCTTGCGAGCCGCGCGCTTTCCGCGCGATCGATCCCGACGATGGTCGGCGCGCGGCGCGCCAGCAGCAGCGCTTCGTCCCCGGTCTCGAGAACCGTATGGATTTGCGCATCGACGCGGAAGGAGGGGCGCCGCATCGCGCGCCGGCCATGGCCGCGGGTGAGAAAGAAAGGCCGCTCGCCCATTTCCGCGAGCAGGGCGGCGATGGCGAGGGCGGTCGGCGTCTTGCCGTCGCCTCCGAGGGTCGGGCCGCCGATCACGATCGCCGGCCGATCGGCGCGCGCGCCCGGCTTCGACATTCGCGCGGAGGCGGCGCCTCCATAGAGCGCGCCCAGCGGCGCCAGCGCCCGCGCCATCGGCGAGGCCGGCGCGCGTCGCCAGAACTCAGGCGCGCGCATCGTCGACGCGGCGCCGCGCGCTCATCTCTGCTCCAGCGCCGATTGCGCGAGATAGGGCTCGATCGCCGCCATAATGCTCTGCGAGGCGCCGCCGAGCTTCTTGACCACCTCGGCTCCGGCGCGGCCCATCTTGCGCATGCGGGACGGATCGGAGAGCAGAAATTGCAGCGCCCGCGCCAGCGAATCGGCGTCGGTCACGCGGGCGGCGGCGCGGGCGGCGGCGAGCTCGGCGTAGATGTCGGCGAAATTCTCGACATGCGGGCCATGCAGAATCGCGCAGCCGAGCTTGGCCGGCTCGATCGGATTATGGCCGCCCTCGGCGGTGAGCGATTTGCCGGTGAACACCACGCTGACCGCGCGCAGAAACAGGCCGAGCTCGCCGATCGTGTCGGCGACATAGATCTGCACGCCGCGGCGCGGCTCGCCATCCTGCGAGCGCAATCCGACGGAGAGCCCTTTGGCGCGCGCCAGAGCGGCGATCTCGGCGCCGCGCTCGGGCTTGCGCGGGACGATGATGGTCAGCAGCGAAGGAACCTCGGCGGCGAGCGCGAGATGCGCCTCTATGGCGATCTCCTCCTCGCCCGCATGGGTGGAGATCGCCGCCCACACCGGCCGGGCGCCGATCGCGCCGTTGAGCTCGGCGAGCTTGCCGGCGCCGACCGGCGGCGGCGGCACGTCGAATTTCAGATTGCCGCAGACGCGCACGCGCGGCGCGCCGAGGCCGAGATAGCGCGCCGCGCTCTCGGCGTTCTGCGCGAGGCAGAGGTCGATCTCGCCGAACAATATGCGCGCGCCGCCGGGCAGGCGCCGCCAGCGCGCGGCGGAGCGGCGTGAAATGGTGGCGTTGACCAGAATGAGCGGCAGCCGGCGCGCATGGATCGCGCGGACCATATTGGGCCACAGCTCCGACTCGGCGAAAAGCACGATGTCCGGGCGCCAATGCTCGAGGAATTGCTCGACGAATTGCGGCGCGTCGAGCGGCAGGAATTGATGCGCCGCGCCGGCCGGAAGCCGCGCCCGCATCACTTTGGCGGAAGACACCGTGCCGGTGGTGACGAGAACCTCGACGCCGCGCTGGATGAAGCGCTCGACCAGCGGCAGCAGCGCGAGGCTCTCGCCGAGGCTCGCGCCATGCAGCCAGACGAGCCGGCCGGCGGGACGCGTGAGGCCGGGAACGCCCATGCGTTCGCCGATCCGCTCGCGATCTTCCTTGCCCTGTCTCGCGCGCCAGCCCAGCACTGCGCCGGCGAGAGGCGCCAAACCGATGGTCAGCAACCGATAAATCGTCAAGACCGGCATCGACGCCCCGGTGAAACTCGCCAATATCGCGGCGGCCGATCCACGGCGCGCCGCCTGGGCCGGCGCTCGCTCCGGCCTCGAATGAACGCTCGGATCGCGGCGCGCCGGCCCGTGGGGCCGACGATCCGCCGCGCCGATCTCTAGGATATTAGCTCAATTTGCGTCGGGATCGAGGAGGCTGTGCAGCTGCACGACGAAATAGCGCATATGGGCGTTGTCGACCGTCGCATGCGCTTTCGCCTTCCAGGCGGCGAGCGCGGCTTCATTGTCGGGATAGATGCCGACAATGTCGATTTTCGACGGATCGCGGAAGGCGACGCCTTGGAGGTCGATGAGCTCGCCTCCGAAAACCAGATGCAGCGCCTGCTTCGGCGCGCCGCCGTCCTGTGTAGTCGCTTCGCTCATATGACGCCCTTCGAAACGGCTCGCGCCAGCGCGAGACTCTCCGGAAAGATTGCTTGTGGCGCGGCGATCAGCATGTCGCGCCGCAGTGTCGGACGATTGTAGCGCAAGGGAACGCCCTCGAGCTCGGACAAAACGCCGCCCGCCTCGGTGAGTATCACATCGGCCGCGGCGATGTCCCAGTCTTTCGAATCGGCGGAGGCGATGGTCAGATCATTGCGGCCGGAGGCGACGTCGGCGACGCGCAGAGCGAGCGAGGGCGTGCGGTCCTGAATGTCGAATTTATAGTCCGAGCCGGCGAAGCGGGCGGCGAGGCCGCGCGGCGCCTCGAGCCGCGCGCCGGTCAGAACGGCGCGCTCGGCGACGCGGATCGATGCGCCATTGAGCGCCGCGCCATGGCCGGCCGCCGCGGCGAAGGTCCATTCGAGCGCCGGCGCATGAATGACGCCGAGCGCCGGCCGTCCGCGGTCGATCAGCGCGATGGAAACCGCCCAGCGCGCGTCGCCGCGCAAAAAGGCCTGCGTCCCGTCGATGGGGTCGACGACGAGGAGCCGCGCGCGCGAGAGGCGCTGCTGATTGT
This sequence comes from Methylosinus sp., assembly GCF_036560965.1. Classification (NCBI taxonomy): domain Bacteria; kingdom Pseudomonadati; phylum Pseudomonadota; class Alphaproteobacteria; order Hyphomicrobiales; family Methylocystaceae; genus Methylosinus; species Methylosinus sp. Next base: position 146,091 of record NZ_DATBQF010000020.1, read on the forward strand.
CGGCGGTCTCCTCGGAGAGCCAGCCGGCGTCCGGGAACAGCGCGAGCGCGGTCTCCTGCAGAAAGCGGTCGACGGCCATATCGGCCTCGGTCACCGGCGAGCCGCCCTCTTTATAGAAGACGGCCGCGCTCGTTTTCTCGCCCGGCCGGAAAAAGGCCATGGCGATCTCGCCCGCTCGCCGCGCGACGGCTTCGAGCAACGGCAGCTGAGCCGCGAGGTCGGTTCGAATGTCGGCCATCGGGACAGTGGTTAAGCGAGCCCGGCCCGCCCCGCAAGGCGCCTTTTTTCGGCGAATTGCCTCGAATTTCTACGATCGCGTTTGCTCACTGCTAACCCAAAGCTGTCGAATCGTTCGAAAAGGCAATGGTTTACAGGGGATTCACCAGCCTTGTTAGCGTGCTTTGGCCGAGCCGACGCTCAACATGGGCTCATGAAACGAGACACCAAACGCGAAGAGCATTTTTCGGGGAGCGAGCGCATGTTCGAGACCGCCGCCATGGCAGAAACGCAGCTTCAATTCGCCGTCCAGCGCGATCGGCGCGCCGATGGCGGTCAGCGCCAGGTGCGTCTCGACCGCCGCGACATTCTGATCTCGCGGCGCCTGGGCGGAATGTCCATGCTGATCAGCGTGCCGGTGCGCGCCTATCGCGGCGTCGCGCTGGATGTCGAGCCGAGCGTCGACGGCGGCGCGTCCTACCGCCTGTCGCTCGCCCATGATGATCCCGATCTCGACATCGTCCTCACCGAGACGGCGGATGGCGGCGCGATCTCGGCGGACTGGAAATATTGGGCGTCCTATCTCGATCTGCCGCGCCTCGCCGCGCGCGACGGGGCTTTCGAGACGGTCGACCCGCGGCTCGGCGGCGTCGCGCTGCGCGAGACGATCGCCCGCCGCAAGAACACGACGGTCGCCCTGCGCCGTCCGCGCTTCTGCGCGCGCCGCAAAGAGGGAAGCGACGCGCTGATGGAGACGGTCCACCGCGAGGAGCGCGAGATCGTCTGCTACGAATAGGCGCGGATCGCGGCCTGCGCCGCGAGGCCGGCGAAGAGCACCAGGCCGGCGTCGCGATTGGAGCGGAACAATCTCAGCGCGACCTCGGGCGAGGCGGCGTCGCTGGTACGATAGACCTGCCAGGCGAGATGCGCCGCATAGGCGGCGAGGCCGATCTGCGCGGCTCCTCCGACATCGGCCGAAAGCAGCGCGAATTCGGCGAAAACGACCGAAGCCAGATAGAGCGCGCCGACGGCGAGGCGCACATGCGCGCCGAACAGCAGCGCGGTCGAGCGCACCCCGGCGATGGCGTCGTCGCGCTTGTCCTGCAGCGCATAGATCGTGTCGAAGCCGATCGTCCACAGAATCGCCGAGGCGTAGAGGAAGATCGCCGGCCATTCGAGCCTGCCGGTCAGCGCCGTCCAGCCGAGCAGCGCGCCATAGGCGAAGGCGAGCCCCAGAATCGCCTGCGGCCAGGAGGTGAAGCGCTTGGCGAAGGGATAGATCAGCACGATCAGCGGCGACGCGAGGCCGAGCGCGATGGTGACGCCGTTGAAGGACAGAAGAACGCCGAGGCCGACGAGACATTGCAGCACGAGAAAGACGATCGCCGCGCGCAAGGAGACGCGTCCGCTGGCGAGCGGGCGAAGCCGCGTGCGCTCCACCTTTGCGTCGATGTCGCGGTCGACGATGTCATTATAAGTGGAGCCGGCGCCGCGCATGGAGACCGCGCCGATGAAGAACAGCAGCAGATGCAGGAGATGCGGCGGAGCGCCCAGCGCCGCCGAGGCCAGCGCGCCGCCCTGCCAGCAGGGAAGCAGCAGCAGCCACCAGCCGATTGGCCGATCGAGGCGGGCGAGCTGCACATAGGGGCGAAGCGGCTCGGGAGCGAGGCGCCAGAGCGGATGGTCGGCGACGGCGTCAGGCAGTCGCGCCCCGTCCGATCGCTCTCCTTCCGATCGCTCGCCGTCCCGAGGCCGTTCCGCAGCGCTCACAGCGGCCCGGCAGGGAGCTTTTGCGCTTGCGGGCCGATTCCGGCGGCCTGCTCTTCCTGCATTTTCTTCGCTTTGGCGGCGACGGCGCAGGCCTGGGCGGCGAAAGTCTGGGTCTTGCCGCGCGCCTGCTTGAAGCCGTCGACCATATTGTCGGGAATGTTGCACCATTCCTTGTTCTTATCGATATAGGCGGCCATCTCGGTCTCGATGGAGACGAGCTTGCGCGCCACCGGACAGGCCGCGACCGGGTCCATCTTGCCCTTGGACGCCTTGCCGATGTTGTTCAGCGTCTGGATCTGGGACATGCGTCGCTGCGAGAGCTTCTGGAAGTCCTCCTGGCAGGACTGGGCGACGGCCGTCTCGGCCCCCGCTAGCGCGAGAAGAGCTCCCAAAATCGGCGCGCCGACGCTCATGCGCGCAATTCCGCGCTGTTTCCGCGCGTTCCCGCTCTCTATCTGCGCGTTCCGGCTTGTGGCCGTCATGGCGGCGATCCCCTTCATGGTTTAAGAGGTCTTAGCAAGAGACTTGCGCCTGTTGCAAGCATCCGGCAGTTTCGCGGATAAAGCGGCGGCTTGATGGCGCCCCGCCCCTCATCTCCGGGAAAGCTCGTGTCACGCTATGATTTTTCCGCGCAGCGCCTTTTCGTCGAGGCGGGCCTCGAGGCCGGAGCGCGTATCGTCCCGGATGCCGACCGGCTCAATTATCTGTTGAATGTGCTGCGCCTGCGCGAGGGCGACGCGGTTCTGCTGTTCAACGGGCGCGATGGCGAGTGGCGGGCGCGGCTCGAGGAGGTGGCGCGGCGCAAGGCGATTCTCGTTCCCATCGAGCGGCTGCGCGAGCAGACCGCGAGCGCCGATCTGCATTATTGCTTCGCGCCGCTCAAGCACGCGCGGCTCGACTATATGGCCCAGAAGGCGACCGAAATGGGCGTCTCGCGCCTCGCCCCCGTGATCACGCGCCGCACCCAGGCGCGCCGCGTCAATCTGGAGCGCCTCGCCGCCAATGTGGTGGAGGCGGCGGAGCAATGCGGCGTGCTGAACGTGCCGGAGGTCGTCGAGGAGCTCGCGCTCGAGGCGCATCTCGCGGCGCGGCCGGTCGGGCGGCTGCTCGTCTTCTGCGACGAGGACGCCGAGGTCGCCGATCCGACCGCCGCCTTGCGCGGAGCGCCGCCGCATGAGGGCGTCGATGTGCTGGTCGGCCCCGAGGGCGGCTTCGATCCCGCGGAGCGCGAGGCGATTCTCGCCGCGGCGCCGCTCATCGCGCGACTTTCGCTCGGCCCGCGCATCCTGCGCGCCGACACTGCGGCGGTCGCGGCGCTGACGCTCGTGCAGGCGGTCCTGGGCGATTGGCGTTGACGGGCGCGCCGCGCGACACGATCCTGCCACGATTATTCGACTGTATGGCGCCTAAGTGGTCGCCGTCGCGCGACCCCTCGCGTCGAAGCGTGAAAAGTAACGAGTTGGTAAACATCGGGCGGCAACATCGAGACGGGGCGCGCCATCGCGTCGACTCGGGCGTTGCGATGCGAGAATTTTCGAGGCTCATCTGCGAATGACAGTTTTCACCGCCGAACCTTGCGGGCTCGACGTCCGCCGTCTTTTCGCTTGTCTTTGCCTGTGCGCCGCAATGAGCGCGCCGGCGGCGCAGGCGCAGACGACGGGCTCTCTTCCCTCCGGCGGGCGCTGCTCTCGTTTCGGCGAGGGTTTCGTCCCGGTTTCCGGCTCCGACAATTGCGTGCGTCTCGGCGGTCATGTGCGCGCCGGGGGCCTCGGCGGCCCGCGGGCCTGGTCGCAGGACGGCATGCGGCCGATCGGCCATTCCTATGTGCGCGCCCCGTCGGCGCCCGGCCTCTACGCGCGCTGAAAGCCGCCCGCTTCTCTGACCGTCGCCCGCGCGTTTTGGGCGCGGGCGTCGCTCGCGTCTACAACAGGCAATCCGTGAAGGCGGGGTCGACCGAGCGGCCCCAACGGCCGTGATAGGCCTCGAGCCGCTGCTGCGCCAGCGTGCGGCCGCTCTCGGCGATCTCCTCCAGCGGCGCGAGATAGATGGTCTCGTCCCGCCCTTGCGCGTCGTGCTGCGCCCTTCGGGCGAGGCCGCCGCGGGCCAGCGCCAGCATGTCGCGGGCGATGTCGAGCGCCCGGCGCCCACGAATGCGCGCCTCCAGCGCGAGACGCGGAACGTCGGCGCGCAGCGCCTCGCGCTCCTCGGCGCTCCAGCCCTCGATGAGCGCCAGCGCGCCGTCCAGCGCCGCGCGATCATAGAAGAGGCCGACGAAAAGCGCCGGCAAGGCGGTCATATGCGAGCGCGGCCCGCCATCGGCGCCGCGCATCTCGAGATAGCGCTTCAGCCGCGCCTCGGGGAAGATCGCGCCGAGGTGATTGGCCCAGTCGGACATTGTCGCGCGCTCGCCGGGCAGCGCCGCGAGCCTGCCGTCCAAAAGGTCGCGGAAGCTCGCGCCGGCGACATCGTGATAGATCTCGCCGCGCTTGACGAAATAGAGCGGCACATCCAGCGCGTAATCGACATAGCGCTCGAAGCCCATGCCGGGCTCGAAGGCGAAAGGCAGCATTCCGGTGCGGTCGGCGTCGGTGTCCAGCCAGATCTGCGAGCGCTGCGACAGGAAGCCGGTCGGCTCGCCGTCGATGAAGGGCGAATTGGCGAAGAGCGCGGTGACGATCGGCTGCAGCGCGAGGCCGACGCGCAGCTTATCCACCATGTCCGTCTCGGAAACGAAGTCGAGATTGACCTGTATGGTCGCCGTGCGGAACATCATGTCGAGGCCGAGCGCGCCGACCTTCGGCATATAGGCGGCCATGATTCCATAGCGTTGCTTGGGCATGGCGGGCGTCTCGGCGCGCCGCCATTTGGGGCTCGCGCCGAGATCGAGGAAGGAGACGCCGAACCGCTGGGCGACCGGCTCCAGCGCGGCGAAATGGACGTCGAGCTCGGTCTTGGCCGCGTGAACGGTGGGCAGCGGCGCGCCGGACAATTCGAATTGGCCGCCGGGCTCCAGCGACACGGCCCCGATGCCATTCGGGTCGTAGAGGCCGATGATCGCCCCGCGATCGGTGATCGGCTCCCAGCCGAGCGCCGCGCCCAGCCCGTCGAGCAGGTCCTTGATCCCGCCTGCCGGCGACTCGTAGGGGACGGGCGCGCGGCTCGCGCCGAAAAACGGGATTTTCTCGTGCTCGGTGCCGACGTTGAGATCGTCGGGAGTCTTTATCCCAGCCTCGAACCACTCCACGAGCGCATTGCGCGACGTGATCGGCGTCGTATCGTTAACGTCGCGAGCCATCAGCAACTTTCAGTGAGGACCGGCGCAGCGGTCCATATAGGTCGACAACCCCTTCCGGCGGGCGCGAAAGGGCGGGCGCGAACGACAGCGCTTCCGGCGTCGGCGCCGAAGCAATATGCGTTCCGGCTGCTGAATTGGCCGAAAAGCCGCCCGCGCGCAAGACCACACCGTCGACCCCGGCGCGGGCGTGGAGGGAGGCTTAACCCTTTCGAGACGTATTATGCTTATCTTTCGGTTACCGTCCCGGTCGCGCGCCCATCGCGACGAGGCGACGCCCAGCCGGGCCGGACCGCTCGAGGAATTGTCCCATGCCGAACTGCCTGCGCCGATTTCTCGCGGACGAAAGCGGAGCGACGGTCCTCGAATATGCGATGATCGGCTTTTTTCTCTCGATCGTGATCCTGGCGGCGACGCGCATTATCGGCACCAAGCTGTCGGCCGCCTACTACCTGCCCGTCGCCAATAATCTGACCTGAGGCGTCACGCCGCCGGGCGGCTCTTTTCCGAGGCGAAAATCCGTCCCAGCAATTCGTCGAGGCCGGCCTGGCGCTCGGCGTCGGCCGGGGCCGGGGACGTGAGCGCCTCGCGGATCCGCTCCAGCGCCGCCTCCAGCGCATCCGGGGCAGGGGTTGGGGCCGGACCAGGAATCGGAACCGGCTGCGCGGGCTTGCCGCCGAACAGGCTTTGCAGCCATCCGAGCAGGCCGCCGCCGGCAGGAGCAGGAACAGGAGCCGCGGGCGGCTCCACGGGCTGGCCGACGTTCTGGCGCTCCAGCGTCGAGCCGAGCCCGCCGGCCACGACGGAGACGAGAATCGGCAGCAGGCGCTGCAGCACATCGGCGCGCAGCCCGCTCTCGCGCGCGGCGAGCTGCGAGACCTCGCCGGCGGCCGAGGCGGAGCCGAACAAATGCGCAACAATGGCGTCGCCGCCCTCGACGCTGGCCTGCGAATGGGCGTCCTCGGCGTTCTCGAAGGCGGCGCGATGGGCGGAGTCGTTGGCGGCGTCGAAGACCGGACGCAGCGCGCCGGGCTCTTCGGCCGCCTTGCGCAGCGCCGCGGCCAGCGCCGGCAGCAGCGCCTCGACGGCCGATCGCGTCTGCCAGGACGCGAGGCCGAAACGATCCGAGAGATTTTCGATGATCTGGCCGCCTTGGGCGGACTGTATTATATCGACGATATTCGACATGTTCGCCCCGTCCCCTCATGGACCGCGAGACACTCCGGCATCGGCGCGGCCAGTCTTCGTCGATCGCCTGTCTAGCAGATTTTCTCCCCGGCCGCGAGGGAGCGAGCGCCCGGCTTGACACCTATCCCCACGCGGGACATCACAGCGCGGCGGGCTTCGGCCGCCCCCTTCGATTCAAGAGGCGCTAGAGAATGAATGTTCAGCACCGCCCGCCGCAGAAGCCGCCGTTGAAGATTCTGCTCTGCTCGCCGCGGGGCTTTTGCGCCGGCGTCGTGCGGGCGATCGACGCGGTGGAGCGGGCGCTCGCCAAATTCGGGCCGCCCGTCTATGTGCGCCACGAGATCGTGCATAACCGCTATGTGGTCGAGGCGTTGAAGGCCAAGGGCGCGATCTTCGTCGAGGAGCTCGAGGAAGTGCCGGACACGGGGGCGCCGGTGATCTTCTCCGCTCATGGCGTCGCCAAATCCGTGTCGGCGGAAGCCGCCTCGCGCCATCTGCTCGCCATAGACGCCACCTGCCCGCTGGTGACCAAGGTCCATCGCGAGGCGGAAATTCATCACAAGCGCGGGCGCAAAGTGCTGCTCGTCGGCCATTCCGGCCATCCGGAAGTGGTCGGCACGATGGGCCAGCTGCCGCCGGGCGCGGTGGTGCTGGTCGAATCGGTCGCGGCGGTGGCGGAGCTGCAGCTCGAGGGCGAGGCCAATCTCGCCTATGTGACGCAGACCACTCTGTCGCTCGACGATTCGCAGGAGATCGTCAGCGCGTTGACGCGGCGTTTCCCGCAGATCGTCGGTCCCCATAAGGAGGACATCTGCTATGCGACCACCAATCGCCAGGCGGCGGTCAAGCAGGTCGCGCCGCATGTCGATGCGGTGATCGTCGTCGGCTCGCCCAACTCGTCCAATTCGCAGCGTCTTCGCGAGGTGGCGGAGCGCGCCGGCGCGCCGGCGCAGCTCGTCCAGGGCCGCCGCGAGATCGATTGGCGCATGTTCACCGGCATCGGCTCGCTCGGCATCAGCGCCGGGGCCTCCGCGCCGGAGGTGCTCGTCGAGGAAATCATGGAGGCTTTCGCCGAGCGTTACGAAATCTCCGTCGAGACCGTTTCGGCCGCGCTGGAAGATGTCGCCTTCCCCTTGCCCAAAGAGTTGCGCACGCACGCCTGACGCGCGCGCGACGACTGTGGCCGCATCCCTCCAACCGCGCGGAACTCATGGCCGTCTACACGGATGTCGACGACGAGGAGCTGATCGCCTTTCTCGCCGGCTACGACCTCGGCGCGCTCTTGTCCTTGAAGGGCATCGCCGAAGGGGTCGAGAATTCGAATTATTTCCTGCATACGAGCGCCGGCAGCTTCATCCTCACCCTCTATGAGAAGCGCGTCGCCGAGGCGGATCTGCCCTTCTTCCTCGGGCTGATGGAGCATCTCTCCGCCAAGGGATTGACCTGTCCCCAGCCGGTGCGCGATCGCGCCGGCGCCGCGCTCGGACGGCTGGCCGGCCGGCCGGCGGCGATCGTGACGTTTCTCGACGGCTATTCCATCCATCATCCGGAGCCCGCCCATTGCGCGCGGCTCGGCGAGGCGCTGGCGCAATTGCATCTCGCCGGCGCGGATTTTCCGCTGCGCCGCGGCAACGCCCTCTCGGTCGGCGGCTGGCGGCCGCTCTATGCGCCTTTTTCCGCGCGTGCCGGCGAGGTTGCGGAGGATTTGGGCGCGATCGTCGCCGCCGAGCTCGATGCGCTGGAGCGCGATTGGCCGCGCGGCCTGCCCGAGGGCGTCATCCACGCCGATCTCTTTCCGGACAATGTGTTCTTCCTCGGCGACCGCGTCTCCGGCGTCATCGATTTCTATTTCGCCTGCGTCGATTCGCTGGCCTATGATCTCGCCGTCTGCCTCAACGCCTGGTGCTTCGACGCGGCCGGGACCTATGACGCCGCCAAGGGCGCGGCGCTGCTCGACGCCTATTCCCGCGCCCGTCCGTTGACGGCGGCGGAGGTCGAGGCCTTTCCGCTGCTCGCCCGCGGCGCGGCGCTGCGCTTCCTGCTGACGCGCTTCGTCGATTGGCTGGACGTGCCGCCGGGGGCGCTGGTGCGGCCCAAGGACCCGCGCGAATATCTCGCCCGCCTGCGCTTTCATCGGACGATTCGCGCCGCCCGCGACTATGGCCTTCGCGCGTGAGCGGGCGCGTCGCGATCTGGACCGACGGCGCCTGCTCGGGCAATCCGGGCCCCGGGGGCTGGGGCGCCATATTGCGCTTCGGCGACCGCGAGAAGGAGCTCTGCGGCGGCGAAACCGCGACCACCAATAATCGCATGGAGCTCACCGCGGCGATCGAGGCGCTCGACGCGCTGACGCGCCCCTGCCTCATCGATCTGCACACAGATTCGCAATATGTGCGCGACGGGATCACCTCCTGGCTGAAGGGCTGGAAGGCGCGCGGCTGGAAGACGGCCGATCGCAAGCCGGTCAAGAATGTCGATCTGTGGACGCGTCTCGACGCCGCGACGGAGCGCCATGAGGTGGCGTGGCATTGGGTGCGCGGACATGCGGGCGACGAGATGAACGAGCGCGCCGACGCGCTCGCCCGCAAGGGCATGGCGCCGTTTCAGTCGAAGGCGAAATCGCGCTGAGCGCCGGCCGTCGGCCCCTTGTCGAATGAGACTCTAAATACCATTTTCATGGGAACAGAGCTCTTCTTCTACTCCGGGCGCGGCCAGTGGCCGCGCCCTTTTTTGTCGTATCGATCGGAAAGCGCGCTAATCCAGCGTCAGCGGCAGCTCTATTCCGCCGCTCTCGGTGCGGATCGTCGCGCGGGCCGCTATGGCGCCTTGCTGCTTTCCTTCGCCGAGCGTCAGCGCGAAGCCGCCGTTTCCGTCGGCGGCGCTGTCGATGATGAAGGGCTCCGGCGCCTCGACGAAGACATCCGCCGCATGGCCCGGACCGTGATAGCGCAGCCGCCAGGCGCCGGCGCCGGCGCGCGCGACCTCCACCAATTGCTTCACCTCGCCGGCGCCGATCGGGCGCGGAACCAGCGTCTCCGCCGCCGCGAGCGTCGCCGCGAAGGGCGAGGCTCCCGCCGTCGGCAGCGCGAGAGAGAGCTTCGCCTTGGCCGGCAGGCAGATTTGCGCGCAGGCGGCATAGTCCAGCGCGAGCTTCAGCACGACGGGCGCGGCCGCCTCCTTGGGCGTGACGCGCAGCGGAAAAATGAGGCTCTCGTCATAGCCGGCGACTGTGATTCCGGCCTCGACGATATGTTTGGGCGCCGGATAGAGCGTCTCCACCGCGGCGACATTCTCGGAGGCGGAGAAGTCGAAGACGGGCGGCGCGCCGGCGTCGCCGGGATTGCGCCAATAGGTCACCGTCCCCGGATCGAGCGCGATCTCGACGCCGAGTCGATAGACGCCGCCGCTCGGCGCGCCCGCCGAGAGCAGGCGCGCCGCCGAATGGGCGCCGCGGGCGGAAGGGGAGGCGAAGTCCGCGTCCTGCGCCAGCGCGACAGGCGGCGAGGCGAGCAGAACCAAGGCGAGCAGAGCCAAGGCGAGCGCGGCCGCTCTCGGATTTGCGCTATTCATATTTGCGCTGTTCATTTTGCGCTATTCCCGGGTCCTGGAGACGCCCCCCGCGCCACATTTTCCGTTGTCGAACGGCGCTTGTTATGGCTGGGCGCCGAGCGTAGAATGACCCTATGAGTCCGGTCGGCAAGAAACAAGGCCTCGAGAACCCGGCCGTCCGCGGAGCCTCGCGATCGAGAGGCTCGCGGTCGGCGGGCTCGCACTCCGCCGCGCCGATCATCCGGGACCCCGACGCGGGACAGGACCGGGACGCTGGCTCCAATTCCTCCGGCAGGCGCTATCTCGACGGGCAGATGCTCGTCGCAATGCCCGGCATGGCCGACGAGCGATTCGCCCGCTCCGTCATCTATCTCTGCGCCCATTCCGAGGATGGCGCCATGGGCATCGTCGTCAACCAGCCCTCGCAGGTCCGCGATTTTCCCGATCTTCTGGTGCAGCTGCAGATCATCGCGCCGCAGGAGCGCATCAGCCTGCCCAAGGCGACCGAGGCCATTCAGGTGCTGCAGGGCGGCCCGGTGCAGACCGACCGCGGCTTCGTGCTGCATTCCTCGGATTTCTTCATCGACAATTCGACGCTGCCGATCGACGATGGGGTCTCGCTCACCGCGACGATCGACATCCTCCGCGCCATCGCCGCCGGCGAGGGGCCCAATCAGGCGCTGCTGGCGCTGGGCTACGCCGGCTGGGATCCGGGCCAGCTCGAGAATGAGATCCAGCACAATGGCTGGCTCAACTGTCCCGCCGATCCCGCCATTCTCTTCGACACCGATCTCGAGTCGAAATATGCGCGCGCCCTGCGCCTCATCGGCATCGATCTGGCGCGCCTTTCCTCGGCCGCGGGCCACGCCTGAGCCGACAGCGCTATTTCGCCCCGGCCTCCGGCGCGTCGAGCCCGAAGCGATAGGCGAGCGCGAGCCGCATCGAATCGTCGCGCAGGCGGATACGATAGAGATTGCCGTCGAAATTGGCCGAGGCGAAAGCGATCTCGCCGCTGCGGCCGTGGCGATATTCCAGCCGGCCGGTCCAATGGTCGGCGATCGCATATTCCATCCCGCCGCCGATGGTCCAGCCGGTCTGCGCCCGGTCGAAGGCTTCGCGTAATGCGGTGACGGCGAGGTCGGAGACCGACACTCCGCCGGTCGCGTAGAGCATTGCGTGGTCGCGAGCGAGACCGACGCGCCCGCGTAGGGACGCCCGCGCGTCATTGCGCAGCGTCACGCCGAACGCCGTTTTGGAGACGCCGCCGGCCTCGACATCCGTCTCGACGCCGAGGACGACGAATCCGAATTGCGCGTCGAAGCCTCCGAATCCGCCGAGCGTCGCTCCATTCGACCCGGCTGTCGTCTCCGCCGCCGGAGAATAGTCCACGACGAGCGTTTCTCCTGCGCGCCGATAGAGGCGGCCGAGCGAGAGGCCTGCGTGAAATCCCGACCAGTCGTCCGCGGCGGCGGCCGACGCCGGCGCCGTTTCGCCCGGGCTTTTCGCGGCCTCTTCGCCATTCGTCACCTGGAAGCCGAGATACCAGGAGAATTGGTCGGTTTCCGTCGCATGCGTCAGGCCGCGCCCGATCGAGGCGAGCAAATGATAGCGGGGGGAGAGATCGACGATCGCGCCGATATTGACCCCCGTCGTGGACGCGCCGCCGATCTCGCTCGACGTCTGGTGGTAAATTTCGGCGCCGAGCGTCAGCCGCTCGTCGATCTTGCGCAGCAGCGCCCAGCCGAGAAAGCCGAAATTGCGCGCGCCGGGGCCGGGATTGATCCAATAGCCGCCGCCGCCGAAGGTCGACCAATCGCCGAAATCCTTCTGCAGCCACACGGGAAGAAAGATGCGGGCGCGGCCGCCGCCGAGCCCGCGCGCCGCGTCTCCGGTCGGCGTCTCGATCAGCGGATAGAAAGCCGCGGAGGGCGCCGCGCCCTCCTTGTCCTGCTCGATGAAGCGATATTTCACACCGAGCTCGACGTCGCCTGCGCCCCAGACGAGATCGCCGCCGCCCGGCCGGCGGAAGGCCATGGCGGGCTGCACATGAAATTGCACATTGGGCAGCACGCCGAAATTGCAGTCGCAGGCCGGCGCGCCGCCGCTCGTCTCGCCGCCGGCCCGGACGCCTTGCGAGAACAGGTAGAATTCATAATGGCCGTAGTCGACAGGCTCCGGATCGTCGGTCAGAAACGGCGGTCCTGCCTTCGCGGGGGACAGCGCGAGCGAAAAGCCGGCTATCAGCAAGGCCGCGAGACGCTTTCCGATCGCGCGGCGAAATCGGGCGCGACGCCCCGTGACCCGTCTCATACGCACGCGACGCTCGCCTTCGAGTAGCCGGGGACGGCGGTCCGTCCCCGGCGCGCCTCACTCCGCTTCCTGAATCTGCGTCGGCGCCGCCGGCGCATGTTCCGTCTTGGGCGTGCGCTTGAAGGTCGATTTGCGGCCGCGCATCGTCTGCAGGATCTTCGCGCCATTGGAGAAGGCGAGATAGATCATCAGCGGCGGCACCGAGGCCATCGTCTTCACATAATCGCCGAGCCCGCCGCGCTTCAGCGCCAGATAGGGCAGAAGCGTGAAGCCGAGCACGACGACCAGCGTCTCGGCGAGGATCAGCTCCAGCACCGGCAGATAGGGCGTGAGCGAGCCGCGCAGGATCACGCCGAGCAGCAGGGCGATGAGGCCGATCGCCGCCGTCGGGAAGAAGATCTGATGCACGATGAGCACGATCGCCGCGACGCGCCGGGTCAGCGACCAGGGCGCGTTCCACAGCGGCAGCACGGTCTTCTGCGCCACTTGCACGAAGCCGTTGGACCAGCGGCGCTGCTGGCGGCGATAGTCGCGCAGCCCCTCCGGCACCTGGCCGGGAATGGGCGGCTCGGAGACGAAGACGCCATGCCAGCCGCCGAGCGCCGCGCGCACGGTGAGGTCCAGATCCTCGCAGAGCGAGTAATCCGACCAGCCGCCGACGGCGTCGATCGTCGCGCGCCGCCAAATGCCGCCGGTGCCGTTGAATTGGAACAGCCAGCCGGCGAGCGCGCGGGTGCGCTGCTCGACGAGGAAATGCCCGTCCTGCACGAGGCCTTGCGCGCGCGTCAGCCAATTCTTGCGATAATTGGAGAATTCGCAGCGCGATTGCACGAAGCCGGCGCGATCGTCCTTCACCAGCAGCGGCACGGTGCGGCGCAGCCAATCCGCCGGCGGGCGGAAATCGGCGTCCAGCATGGCGACATAGGGCGCGTCGAAGAGCTTCAGCCCCTCGGCGCAGGCGCCGGCCTTGAAGCCGGAGCGATCGGCGCGGCGCACATGGTGGATGTCCACGCCCTTGGCGCGCAGCTCGATCGCCACCGCCTCGGCGCGCCGGGGCGTCTCGTCGGTCGAATCGTCGAGCAGCTGAATGTGCAGCCTGTCCTTGGGCCAGTCGAGCTCGGCGACGCAGCGCAGCGCCTGCTCGGTCACCTCGGCCTCGTTGAAGACGGGGATTTGCAGCAGCACATGCGGCAGCTCGTCCTCGGCCAGGACGGCGGGCTCCGGGTCGCGCGCGCCGCGCAATCGATCGAAGAGGAAGCGCGCGATGATCGCGACGAAGCCCGCGCCGATCATCATCATGATCAGCGCCGCGGCGAGCCAGACGCTATCGACGAGAAACTGCAGAAGAGCGAGGATCAAGCGGTGTTATCCTTCTTCCTTCGCGACCTGCGGCTCCGTGGTGGCGGCCGCTTCGCCGCCGGAGCGCGTGTCGATCGTCGTCCTGGCCCAGACGACCTTGGTGGCCGTCCAGGCGTGCAGCCACACAGCGAACATCAACGCCTCGCGCGCCAGGAAGATCACCGGCGCGGCCCAAGACACCTTCCATCCCTTGGCGATGGAGAGCAGCGTCTCCGAGCTTAGCCACAAAGCGAAAGTGACGGTCAAGGCCGTCATGGGCGTCGCGCCGACGAGCGGGGCCCCGATCGCCGCCGCCGCGAAGGCCGGCAGCGCCTGGCAGAAGGGCTCGGCCAGGAAGGACAGGATCTCGTCGTCGCGGCGCACGACGCTCCAGCGCAGCTGCCGATTGTAGATGTCGACGAGATTGCGCTCGCCGAGCTCCTGGCGCACCAGCCGATGCGAGAAGACGGTGCGAAGCTTGATGCGGCCGAGCGCCTTGGCGGTGGCGTTGTCCTCCCCCACCGTATGCGCGATCGCCGCGAAGCCGCCGGCGCGCAAGAAATCGCTGCGCCGAAACAGCATGATCTTGCCGACGCCGAAGCCGCCGCCGAGCGCGGAGGCCGCGAACAACATGCGCTGATGCGGGCCGTTGAGAATGCCGGCCTCCACATGGGCGGCGAAATTCTCCGGCCGCGCGGCGTAGGGGATCGCGCAGACCAAGCCGACGCCGGGCTTCAAATGCCGCATCGTCTCGGCGAGATCGTCCGGCTCCAGCACGACATTGGAGTCCTTCATGAAGATCACATCGTTGCGCGCCGCGTTGAAGGGCGCGAACAGATTGTCGACCTTGGGGCTCGCGGCGAAACGCGCCGTGGATTGGAAAATGCGCGAGGCGATCTGCGGATGGCGCGCGAAAATGTCGCGTATGGCCGAAATCGCGGGGGAATCCGCCTCTGTCGCCGAGGCGAGCGCCTCCAGCTGTGGATAATTCTGCGCGAGAGCCGATTCCTGCGCGCGGGCGAACCCCTGGTCCAGCATCTTCACCGGCAGGACCAGCGAGACGGGCGGCTGTTCGGAGCTGGTCCCGCGCCGCGCGATGAGCCAGGGATGGATGAGCGCCGCGAAGATCGAGAGAAGCAGCAGCAAGGCGGAGCAGGCCCAGAAGACAGCCGATAGAACGACGAGCCAATACAAAATGCTGTCGATCACGGCTCCTCCCGCTCATGGGTCTGAGGCACGGCCACTTCGAAGCGCCGCATGACCGAATCGACGGCGTGGGGCGGCAGCATCGCAAACAGCTTCATCGCATAATAGACGAACAGCGGAAAGGCGATCACTGCGGCGCGTCGGTCGAGGCCGCGCATGATGATCTCCGCGGCCCGCTCGTCGCTGACCTTTCCCGCCTGCCAGGCCGTCAGCTTGTCGGTCATCGGCGTCGCCACGAAGCCGGGCACGATCAGGCTCACATGGACCCCATGCGGGCGGAGCGCGCCGCGCAGAGAATCGGCGTAGAGGTGAACGGCCGCCTTGCTGGCGCAATAGGCGGGAGAATAGGGCAGGCCGCGCAGTCCCGCCATGGAGCCGACGACGGCGATCTGGCCGCGCTTGCGCGCCGTCATCGCCTCTATGGCCGGCTCGACCGTGTTGAACACGCCGAGCACATTGATCGACAGCGTCCCGCGCACCGCCTCCGGGTCCTCGGCGATCTGGCCGGGGGAGAGGCCGGTCGAGACGCCGGCGTTGGCGATGACGAGATCGAGCGGATCGCGCGCATCCGCCTCGGCGATGCTGTCCGCCATGGCGCGGCGGTCGCGCACATCGGCGATGGTCACGGCGGTTTCCGCGCCCTTGGCCCGGCACTGGGCGGCGACCGCCGCGAGCCGCGCGGCGTCGCGTCCGAACAGAGCGAGGCTCCGGCCCTCCTGCGCATAGCGCAGCGCCAGCGCGCGGCCGATGCCGCTCGACGCGCCGGTGACGAGTATGCGCCGCGCCCCGCGCTTCACGGGTGGAGCTTTCGCGGAAGAGTCATCAGCGCCTCGCCGACGATCGCCGGCGCGCGCGCCTCGCCATAGGCCAGAAGTCTCAAGAACACTCCCTCCCGAGGGGATGAGCGCAGCACGCGGCCGGACAGGGTGACCGCTTCGCCGCGCAGCACCGGCTGCACGAATTTGCCGGCGAGCCGGGCCAGAAACAAATCGCGCCGCCAGGCGGAGAGCATGGGCTCGAAGGCGGCGAGCAGCTTCATGCCATGGACGGGCGGCGCGGGAAAGCCGATCGCGCGGGCGAGATCATCGTCGAGATGCAAACGGTTGGCGTCGCCGGAGGCGGTCGCGTAGGCCGCCAGCGCCGCGGCGTCGAAGGGGCCGATCCGCCAATCCGGCAGGCGTTCGCCGACGGCGGGCAGGCGCGCGCCGCTCACGGGGCGCCTCCCATGCTCGCCGGGCGCGGCACGATGCGCAGCAGCGTCTCGGCGTGCAGGCGGGTTTCGCCGCCCAGTGTCGCGAGGCTGGCGTTGACCGCAAGGCGCGGCGGCTCGGCCTCGCGGCGCAGCGACACGGTCAAGTCGTAGCTCTCGCCGATGCGCAGCGGCGCGAAATAATGAAAGCTCTGCGATTCGTGCACCGGCACGGCGTCCTCGCCCGCGAGAAAATCGCGGATCGCGGCGTCGATCTCCGGCGTGGTCAGCCACACCGCCGGAAAGGCGACGGGCACGATTTTTTCCAGCGTGTCGGGAAAGCCGATCTCGCGGCGATAGCGGATGACGCGCTCTTCATCCGCGCAGACGCGCAGCGGGCCGATGCGCGTCTCTGCGCTTTCGGGCTCCGCGGTCATTCACGCCCCTCCCGCGAGCGCGCGCACGATCAGCACGGCGTTGATGCCGCCGAAGGCGAAGGAATTCGACATGGCCGTGCGAATCTCGACGCCTCGCGCCACATTGGGCACGGCGTCGATCGGGCAGCGCGGATCGAAATCGAGGAAATTGATCGTCGGCGGCGCGATCTGCTCCTGCAGCGCGCGGATCGTCAGCGCCAGCTCGAGCCCGGCGCTGGCGCCCAGCGCGTGTCCGTGGACGGGCTTGGTCGAGGAGACCGGCAGGCGGCCCGCGCGCTCGCCGAACACGCGGCCGATGGCGGCCGCCTCGGTGATGTCATTGGCGTGCGTCGCCGTGCCATGGGCGTTGAGATAGTCGATGGCCTCCGGCGCGAGGCCGGCGTCGGCGAGCGCGGCCTCCATCGCCCCGGTCATTCCGTCGAGATCGGGCCGCACGAAATCCTTGGCGTCGCTCGACGTGCCATAGCCGGCGAGCTCGCAGAGCGGCGCATGGCCGCGCTTTTGCGCCGATTCGAGCGTCTCCAGCACGAACACCGCGGCGCCTTCGCCGAGCGTCATGCCGTTGCGGCCGGTGGAGAAGGGGCGGCAGAAATCGGGCGTCATCACGCGCAGGCCCTCCCAGGCGCGGATGGTGCCGTTGACGATGCAGGCCTCGGCGCCGCCGACGAGGGCGCGATCCATGAGGCCGAAGCGGATCATCTGCGCGGCGAGGCCCACCGCCTGGCTCGCCGAGGAGCAGGCGCTGCCGACCGAGAACGTCGGGCCATTGGCGGCGTAGCGCATGCCCAGAGTCGTCGGCGCGGCGCTCGGGATGAGGCGCGGCACGCTGAACGGATCGGGCCGGATGCGCTCCTGGTAATAGTGGCGCAGACCGTTGTCGATCGTCGTCATCCCGCCGATGCCGGACCCGACGATGACGCCGACGCGCGGTCCCGAGAGCTCCTCGCGCGCAAAGCCCGCTTGGGCGACGGCCTCTTCGGCTGCCACCAGCGTGAATTGCGTGAAGGGGTCGCAGAAGGTCAGAAGCGCCTTCTCGAGATATTTGGCGGGATCGAAATCGGGAACCTGCGCCGCGATGCGGATGCGCCCGTCGTACGGATATTCGGTCACGAGGGGGCGGACCTGCGAGATTCCGTCACGGGCGGCGGTCCACAGCGCCGCGGTTCCGACGCCGGCCGCCGAGACCGTCCCCATTCCCGAAATCACCACCCGACGCTCGCCGACGCCTCCGGACGAAGCGGCCATATTATTGTTTCTCTCTCTCTTTCAGCACATATTCCGCGATGGCGTCGATCAGACCTTCGACATTTTTGGCGTCCTGCAGAGCGCCGTCCATCGGGATATAGACGTTGAACTTTTCCTCGAGGGCGGTGAGGATCATGACGATATCGACCGATTTCAGGCCGAGGCTCTCGATCGTCGCGCCGGGCGTGACCTTGGTGCGGTCGATCATCCCCTCCGACGCGATGACCTCGACGATTTCTTCGACGAGCTTGGCCTTTTCCTGCGGATCTTCAGCCACGTCCACCTCCGTTCAGGGTCATTCAGCCGGTCGGGCCGCCTCCCGGGGGCGGGCGGCGCAGCGTTCTCGTTAAGGCGCCCCGCCGCGAAAATAAAGCCCGGCGCTGGCGAAGGCTGCGGATATTGGGTGGCGGGAGGGCGCGCTTCATGCAAGAAGACGCCCGCAACCCCGTCATTTGTTCGAGGCTCGCTCATGAGTTTGCAAGACGCGCCGCTGGCCGGCGTTTTTCCACCGGGAAACGAGGAGGGCTGGCGTAAAATCGTCGATCGCGCGCTCAAAGGCGCCTCCTTCGACCGGCTGACGTCCAAGACTTACGACGGCGTCGCCATCGCGCCGCTCTATCCGCGCGCCGTTGCGCCGGGCCCGCGGGCGCTTCGCGCCGCGCCCGGCCGCTGGTCCGTTCTGGCCCGCGTCGATCTCGCCGACGCGGACGCGGCCAACGCCATGGCTCTCGCCGATCTCGAGGGCGGCGCCGATGGATTGCACATCGTCTTCGCCGGCGCGCAGGGCGCCTATGGGACGGGCCTCGTCGACGACGGCGAGGAAGCGCTCGCCCATGTTTTCGACAAGATTCGCCTCGACTACGGGATTCCCGCGCTGGTCGAGCTTTCCCCACGCGCGCCGCGCGCCGTGGACGCGCTGCTGAGCCTGGTCGACCGCGCCCATATCGATCCGAGCATCACGCGCCTCTCCTTGGGGCTCGATCCGCTCGGCGCGCAGGCGCTGCATGGCTTTGCGGCCGCCCCTTGGGGAGAGGCGAGCCGGTCCTTCGCGGCCCGCGCCAAGAGCCTCGCGACCGCCGGCTATCGGTTCGGGACCGTCGCCGTCGACGCCCGTGTGATCCATGCCGCCGGCGGGACGGAGGCGCAGGAGCTCGGTTTCGCGCTCGCCGCCGCGCTCGCCTATCTGCGCGCGCTGGAGGCGGGCGGATTGTCGCTCGACGAGGCGCGTTCGCTGCTCGTCTTCCGCCTCGCCGCGGACGCCGACGAATTCGTCACCATTGCGAAATTCCGCGCGTTGCGACGCCTGTTCGCCCGCGTCGAGGAGGCCTGCGGCCTCACGCCCGCGCCGATCTATGTCCATGCCGAGACGGCCTGGCGCATGGTGACGCGGCGCGATCCCTGGACCAATCTGCTGCGCGCGACGCTGGCGTCTTTCGGCGCGGCGATCGGCGGCGCCGACGCCATCACCGTTCTGCCGTTCACGCAGGCGCTCGGCGCTCCGGATGGTTTCGCCCGCCGCCTCGCCCGCGACACGCAGCTCGTGCTACAGGACGAGTCGCATGTCCACGCCGTCGACGATCCGGCGAGCGGCTCCGGCGGCATGGAGGCGCTGACCGAGGCGCTCTGCGAGCGCGGCTGGGAGGCGTTCCAGAGCCTCGAGGCCGATGGGGGGCTGGCGGCGGCGCTGGAGAAGGGCTCCTTCCAGGGCCGCATCGCGGAGGTCGCCGCCAAGCGGGCGCAGAACGCCGCGCGCGCCCGCGACAAGATCACCGGCTGCAACGCTTTTCCCGACATCGGCGAAACGCCGGTCGCGGCGCTCGCGGCTTTCGACGCGTCGTTCCTCGAAGCGGCGGCGCCCGCCGGCGCTGCGCGCTCGACGCCCTTGCGGCCGCGCCGCATCGCCGAGCCCTTCGAGGGCCTGCGCGACCGCTCCGACGCCGCGCTCGCCGCAACGGGCGCCCGGCCGCGCGTCTTTCTCGCCAATCTGGGCGCTGTGGCGGCGTTCACGGCGCGGGCGAATTTCGCCAAGAATTTCTTCGAGGCCGCCGGCATAGAGGCGGTGTTCGGCGAAGAGGGCGCGGACGTCGTCGCGGATCTCGTCGCGGCTTTCCGCGCGAGCGGCGCGAAGCTCGCCTGCGTCTGCTCGTCCGACGCGATCTATGCGGAAAAGGCGGGCGCGGCGGCGCGCGATCTCGCAGCGGCGGGGGCGCGAGTCTATCTCGCGGGGCGGCCGGGAGAGCTCGAGACGGCGTTGCGCGCGGCTGGCGTCGCAGAATTTATTTACGCTGGCGGTGATATGTTCGACACGCTGCAGCGAGCGTTCGAGGAGGCCGTGTGATGCGGGGGTTGGGACTTTTCTTGGTTGGCGCGATGATCTCGATCGGGGCCGCGCAGGCCGCGCAGGCCGCGCAGCGCGAGGCGACCGGCGCCGCGCCGGAGGCCGGCCGCTACGACGGCGGCTGGGTTTTCGAGCCGCGCACGACGGTTGGCTCCTGCCCCGGGCTGCTGCCCGAGCAAATCGAGATTCGCGGCGATCTTCTCGTCGGCACGCAGGCGGGAGCGGCGGCGCTCGCCGCCGGGCGCATGGCCCATTGGGGCTATGTCGAGGGCGATGGCGCGATCATGACGCGCTTCACCTCGCAGGGCGGCCATGTGGCGCGCGCCCATGGCAATCTGCGCGGCAATGCGGGCCAGGGCGCCTGGTCCTCCTCCACCGACAAATGCGGCGGCACATGGCGCGCCCATCGCGGCGGCGCCCAGCGCGCGGGGTATTGAGGGGCGCCGGGCGCAGGAGCGCTCGGCCCTCGCGGCGGTCTCCGAACGCCTCTGGCCAAACGGCCGTCCCTGAGCTAGAGAACCGACCGGAGCCAACCGCTCCGTATGACGGATTCTAACTTGATCGATTCCCATCTGGCCGATGGCGAGATTCTGGACTTTCTGTTTGAGACGATACTTGGACGGCCGATCGGGAATGATGAATTCAAGGCGAATTCGAACGAGCGTGACTCGATCGGATATTGGACGCGCGCTCTGCTGGATTCGTGAGGATTCCGCAGCGGTGATATCTGCTTGCGGCGTCAGCCGCATTGGTCTTATTTTCCCTCGGCGTCCATGGACGAAACTCACGACGCAACCCAAGGCGGGAAACGTGCATGAAAACGTTTAGAGGCTTCAAGAACACCTACACCATCAACGGTAATGATGGGGACGGATATTACAAGAATTTGCCCGAGCACGACCTTGGCGGTCTGAGCAACTATTTTTTCCGCATTGCAGCGAAGCGGCAGATTCGTGTTTGTTTCGACATCGGGGCAAACATTGGTCTTTCTAATCTTTTGGTGTCCGAGATTGCGCCGACGGCCAAAATATACTCGTTCGAGCCTTCCGCGAGGACTTATCAATTCCTGGTGGAAAATGTCCACCGAGCGAATGCAGAAGGCCAGGTTTTGACCCACTGCTGGGCGGTCGGGCATCAAATAGGGACCGCTCACTTCGCTGATAACCAGAGCGCCTCGGCCGGCAATCATCTGACAGTCAATGGCGAAGGCTCCGAGGTGCCGGTGTGGACCGTGGACGCTCTCGCAGCGGAGCTGCCTTCAGTGGACTTCGTCAAGATCGACGTCGAAGGCTTCGAGATCGAGGTGTTGGAGGGCGCGATCGAGACGATTTTCAAACATCGGCCGATCTTTTTTCTCGAATACAATCGCTATGCGATCGTCAAAAATCACGGCTCGCAGCCGGAGCAATTTCTGCAGCGAGCGTTCGAATTGCTCGGCCCTCTCGGAGTCGTCGAGCCTCTCACCGGCGAGGTGAAGCGTCTGCCCGCAAACGCTCGTGACGCGGTTGCCGCGCTCGATGCGATGTCGCAAACGGAATTCGCCGTATTCGATCTCGTCAATCAGGCTTCGTAATCATCGGCGCAGGCGCTGCGAAAGCGAGGAGCGAATTCGATCCTCATTTTCGCAGCTGCCCTATCTCGCGATGAGCGCCGCCAATAGCGCCTGACGAAAGAAACGATCGCCGCCTCGATTCCGCTTTTCGCAGAACACCAGCTGCGGCCTGCGCGGCGCCGAACGCGTCACGAAATTGTCGAGCGCATCTGCGCATCTTTCGATCGCGATCGATAAGAACCAGCGATGGCGTTTTCGTCGTGGCGACGTCGGAGCGCTCTCCCTATTGCAGCGCCATGATATTCGAGCGCATGCGACGGCGCACATGGCGCGGTGGATCGCTGTGGAGTCCGGCGCGCGGGCCGCTAATCGCGTGCGCTGCGCGCTGAATGGACGCAGGGCGGGTGACTATGTCGACGTCACATTGCCGGCTGATCGTCACAATTCCAAGATCTTGGGTCGCAACTCCGACGCATATATTGACCTTTTTGAAGAAAAATACGCTGCTAAGACGGCGTTTCGAGCGACCGGATTTCGTGCTATTTTCAACTTCTTGGCGAACATGCGTCTCGACAGCTGCGCTATTGTCGAAACAGGCTGTTCTCGCAAGGCGGATGGAGACGGCGTCGTTTATGGCGATCAGGTTCCTGCCGACCACCCGTGATATCCGGGCGGGTCGCAAGGGCCGTGGGCCGATGGTCAAAGTACCTTCTTGTTCGATGAGTTTGTCACAATTTGTGGCGGGCATGTATATGCAGTTGATATCGACCCAATCAACTGCGGTGTGGCCAGAAGGCATGTATCGAGAAATGTGAGCGTTTTTTGCAATGACTCCGTTTCATTCCTCTACAAGCTTGGGTCTGTGCTAACGGCGCCAAAGAAAATCGAACTTTTATATCTCGACTCCTTCGCTCTCGACAGGAGCGATCCTCACCCGAGGCAATAATGTATGTCACGCCGTCGATGCGGGCCCGCGGAAGCAACAAACACACCCGGAACCTCGCGAGTTCGACGGCCTGCTCTCTGTCTGTAGAGTGCTGGCCGTCGTGTTAGCGCCGGAGTTGAAGGACTTTGCCCCGTGCTGATCTGTCGCTTATTTCGACCTTTTGAGATGTTGCAGCCCGGAGGCAATTTTCCAGCGAAACAAATTCTTTGTCTCGAAGTCGAGCCTAAAATCGACGTCGCCATCCTTCTCGCATGCCTGCGGCGCTGCTCAGTTCTCGTCTTCGCCGAACACCGGCAGCAGTTGCGGCGAGCGCGACGCCTGTCGCGACGCCGCCGGCGTCGGGGCGGGGGCCGATTGCTGCGGGATGGAGGCCGTCATGCCGAGCCCGTCGCGCTGATAAATATCCTCGCGGAACTGCATCACGCCTTCCGGCGTCGCCCAGGCGGTGACATAGACCCAATAGACCGGCACGGCGGGCGTGATCTTCACGTCGATGCGCTCGCCGGAGCGGATCGCCTCGTCGATATGGTCGCGGTCCCAGCCGGGCGTCTCCTTCAGCAGCCAGGCGACATAGTCGCGCACATTCTGCAGGCGGATGCAGCCGGAGGAGACGAAGCGGAAATCATCGCCGAAAATGCCCTTGGCCGGCGTGTCGTGCATATAGACGCCGTAGGGGTTGGCGATGTCGATGCGCACCACGCCGAGCGAGTTGAAATCGCCGCCCGTGTCCTGGCGGAACTTGTAGTTCAGCGCCTCCAGCGAGTTCCAGTTGATCTGCTGCGGGGAGAGCTCGACGCCCTCCTTATTGTAGACGCGGATGTGATTGTCCGAGAGATAGTTGGAGTCCGCCTGCATCTTGGGGATCAGATCCTTGCGGATGACGGAGGCGGGCACGGTCCAGAACGGGTTGAAATTGACCTGGATCGCCTTGGTCTGCATCACCGGGGACTGGCGGTCGATCTTGCCGACGCCTGCGGTGTGATGGGTGACGACGGCGCCGTTCTCCACCGTCTCCACGGTGGCGGCGGGGATGTTGGCCGTGACATAGCGATTGCCGAGGTCGCGCGAGAAGCTGCGCAGACGCACGAGATTGGTCTCGAGCTGGCGCAGGCGCAGCTCGGCGGAGACGTTGAGCGCCGCGAAGGTCTGCTGCGCGACGACGCCGGTGGCGTTGACGCCGTGGCGCGCCTGGAAGCGCCGCACCGCGGCTTCCACGTAAGAGTCGAAGACGGGGCTCGCGCCCGCCTCGGCGCCGATGTCGCCGGAGACGATGAGGCGGCGGCGCAGCGCCGAGACGGCGGGGCCGTTGGAGCCGAGGCGCAACTGCTGGCCGGCCGGCACCATCGGCCAGCCGCCGCGCGCGACGATCTCCTGAAGCTGGGTGATGGCGGCCTCGGTCGCGGCGACCGTCTGCGCCGAGAGGATGGGGGTCGTCGAGCGCGAGACGGTGAGGCGCGGATCGGCGTCGTAGCGCTGCGCCCATTCGGCCTGGCCGTCATAGGCGTCGCCGGCGGCGATCGCCGCAGTGGCCGCGGAGCCGGCGAGCGCGAGAACGCTCAGCGAAAAGACGGACTTCGAAAACCTACGCAAGGGGAAGCTCCAATCCGACTGCGCCCGTTTCGCCCGGGCGAGGCCGCTGTCGCGCGGCGCGTCGATAGATTTGCGATTCTTTCGTTAAAAAGGCGCGAATAGTCCGGCGTTTTTGTGACGCGCTCGGAAAATCGCGAGAACACTCGACGCAGACCCCGCGCATGACGTAACGAAAGGGCGCTTTTTCACGAATGGGATGGTGGACGTTTGGCAGCGCGTAACGCCGAGGAGGAATGGGCCGTGCTGATGCGCGCCGCGATAGCGGGCGATTCGGGCTCCTATAAGAGGCTGCTCGTCTCGCTGACGCCGGCGCTGCGCGGCGTCGCGCGGCGCGATTGCGCGCGCCTCGGCCTCGATGTCGGCGAGGCGGAGGATGTGGTGCAGGAGACGCTGCTCGCGGTCCATTTGAAGCGCGACACCTGGGATATGGACCGGCCGATCGGCCCCTGGATCATGACCATAGCGCGCAACAAGCTCATCGATGCGCGTCGCCGGCGGGGCGCCAAGACGCCGCTGCCGATCGACGACGCCTTCGATCTCGCGGCGCCCGAGGCGGCGGACGACGGGCTCGATCGGCAGGACGTCGATCGTCTGCTCGGCGAGCTCGGCGAACGCCAGCGCGATCTGGTGCGTTTCTTGTCTATCGACGGACACTCGGTGAAAGAGGCCGCGGAGCGCCACGGCATGAGCGAGGGCGCCGTGCGCGTGGCCTTGCATCGGGCGATCAAGACGTTGGCGGCGCTCTATCGGAAAGGCGAGAGATGAGAACGGACGATCTGATCGGCGCGCTCGTCGCGGACCATGCGCCGTCGCGTCTTCGCTTCGCGCGGATTTTCGCTCTGTCGCTCGCGGCGGCCGCAGTCGTCGCCGCCCTCGCCTTCTTCGCCTTTATCGGCGTGCGGTCGGATTTCGGCTCGGCGGCTCAGAGCCTGCGCTTTCTCACGAAATTCGCCGTGACGCTCAGCCTGCTCGCGGCCGGAGCCGGGCTGTTGCGGCGGCTCGCCACGCCCGGCGCCGACCTGCGCTATTGGCGTTTCGCGCCGCTTTTGGCGCTGCTCGTGCTCGCCGTCGCGGTGGTCCTCGAGCTTTTCGCCGCGCCCGCGTCCAGTTGGAGCGCACGCCTCGTCGGGCTCAACGCGCAGGCCTGCCTCGCTGTCATTCCTCTCCTCGCGATCGGCCCGCTCGCAATATTGCTGCTCGCGCTGCGGCGCGGCGCGCCGAGCCGGCCGGCGCTCGCTGGCGCCGTCGCCGGCCTCGTCGCCGGCGCGCTGGCGGCGACCTTCTATGCGACCCATTGCCAGGACGACAGTCCGCTCTTCGTCGCCGTCTGGTATTCGCTGGCGATCGGCTTCGTCACGCTCGCCGGCTCCGCGCTCGGCTCGCGCCTGCTGCGATGGTGAGCCCGCGCGAGCCGCTTCGCGTCGATGTGGCGCTGTGCGAGCGCGGCCTGTTCGAGAGCCGCGCCAAGGCGCGCGAGGCCATTCTCGCCGGCCTCGTCGCGGTCGACGGACGCAAGATCGCCAAGCCCTCGCAGCTCGTTCCGCCGGACGCCGAGATCGTGGCGCAGGCGCCCTATCCTTACGTCTCGCGCGGCGGCGTGAAGCTCGCCCATGCGCTCGAAGCATTCGCTGTCGAGGCGAAAGATCGCTATTGTCTCGACATCGGCGCCTCGACCGGGGGCTTCACCGACGCTCTGCTGCGCGCCGGCGCGCGCCATGTCGTCGCGGTGGACGTCGGCCACGATCAATTGCACCCGAGATTGCGCGCCGATCCGCGCGTGACCTCGCGCGAAGGCCTCGATGCGCGCGCCTTGACGATGGCGCATCTGGCCGAGGAGCCGTCGCTGATCGTCGTCGACGCGAGCTTCATCTCGCTGGCGCTGGTGCTGCCGCCCGTGCTGCCGCTCGCGGCCGGGGGGGCGGAGCTCGTCGCGCTGATCAAGCCGCAGTTCGAGGCCGGTCGCAAAGCGGGCAAGAAGGGCGTCGTCCGCGACGAGGCCATTCATGCGCAAGTCTGCGCGCGCATTTCCGCCGAGGTCGAGACGCTCTCCTGGCGCAGTCTCGGCCTCATCCCGTCGCCGATCGAGGGTGGCGACGGGAATCGTGAATTTCTTCTCCATGCAAGGCGGATGTGATGCGGCGGCTCGTCATCGAACGATTGGGGCATCGCGGCGAGGGCGTCGCGCGCGGGGAGGAGGGGCTCGTCTTCGTGCCCTTCGCGCTGCCGGGCGAGACCGTGCTCGTCGAAGCGG
Source organism: Methylosinus sp. (assembly GCF_036560965.1). Taxonomy (NCBI): domain Bacteria; kingdom Pseudomonadati; phylum Pseudomonadota; class Alphaproteobacteria; order Hyphomicrobiales; family Methylocystaceae; genus Methylosinus; species Methylosinus sp. The sequence continues at coordinate 172,508 of NZ_DATBQF010000020.1, forward strand.
AGGGCGAGCGCGCGCGTCTCGTGGATATTCTCGAGCCGTCGCCGGATCGCATCGAGCCCTTCTGCCTGCAATATGGAATCTGCGGCGGCTGCGCGGTGCAGACGCTGGCCGAGCCCGCCTATGCGCGCTGGAAGCGCGGCCTCGCCGAGACGGCGCTGCGCAACGCCGGCCTCGATTGGCCGGTCGAGCCGCTCGTCGACGCCCATGGCGCCGGGCGTCGGCGCGTGACCTTCCATGCTCGTTATGAGAAGGGCGCGGCGCGTCATGAGAAGGGCGCGGCGCGCGTGGGCTTCATGCGCGCTCGCTCGCATGATCTCGTCGAGATCGACGCCTGCCCGCTGCTCGAGCAGGGACTCGCCGGCGCTCCCGCCGCCGCGCGCGCTCTGGCGCAGGCGCTCGCCGGGCGCAGCAAGCCGCTCGATCTCGCCGTGACGCTGACGACAGGCGGGCTCGATATCGACATTCGCGGCGCCGGCGAGCTCGAGGAGCGCGAGATGCTGGCGCTGCTCGAGCTGGCCGAAAACCTCGATCTGGCGCGTCTCGCCAATCATGGACGGCTGGTGACGCTGCGTCTCCCGCCCGGAGTGATGGTCGCAAGCACGCAAGTCTTCCCGCCGCCCGGCGCCTTTCTCCAGGCGACGGCCGAGGGGGAGGCGGCCATCGCCGGCCTCGTCGCGCGGGGCGTCGGCGAGAAGGCCAAGAGAATCGCCGATCTCTTTTGCGGCGTCGGCGCCTTTGCGCTACGGCTCGCGGCGTCGGCGCAAGTGACCGCCATCGATGCGGATGTCGCGGCGGTGGAGGCGCTCGACCGCGCCGCCCGCACGGCGCGGGGGCTGCTGCCGATCTCGGCGCAGGCGCGCGATCTCTTCCGCCGTCCGCTCGACATTCAGGAGCTGAACCGTTTCGACGCCGTCGTCTTCGATCCGCCGCGCGTCGGCGCCATGGCGCAGGCGGAGGCGCTCGCGGCTTCGACCGTGCGACGCGTGGTCGCCGTCTCCTGCGATCCGCAGAGCTTCGCGCGCGACGCCGCTATTCTGAGCAAGGGCGGATATGCCTCGAAATTCATCACGCCGATCGATCAATTTCGGCATTCGCCTCATCTCGAGGTCGTCGCGCTGTTCGAGCGGGCGGCCGAGGCCGCGCCGCGCCGCCGCCTGCTGTCGCGCTGAGATCGGGCTTTCGCAGGCCCATGCTCGGCGGCAGCGCGCTTTTTTACGTAGCTTCACTTATGGCGGCGTGGGCTGGAAAACCTAGATGCTCGCAACGTCTTTCATGTGACAATGGACGGATTTCAGAAAGCGTTTCGGGACTGAGCAGGGAATTTGTCTTGCCAGTCCCGCCGAGTTGGGCATAGGATTTGCGTCCAAATCCAGCGTGGGGAGCCGGCTCCTCTCGGAGCCGCGCTCAAATCTGGAAGGAGATGGTCACATGAATGCGCTTCTCGCCGCAACATTGTGCAGTATCGTCCTCGGCGGACTTCCTGTCGCCGCCGCCGCCTATGTGCGGGTCCGCCGGTCGGAAGAAGCGCGTCGTCGTCGCCACTGGTGACCTCGGGGCGAGGTGTCTTCGGAACGAGGTGATCGTCTCTGACCGCTGTCGAAAAAGGACGCGATGACACGGCGCTGCTCGATCGCCTGAGCGCGATCGTCGGATCTGCCGGCGTCATCGTCGATCCGCAGGCCATGGCGGCCTATCTGCACGAGCCGCGCGACTCCTTCCATGGCCGCGCTCTCTCCGTCGTCAAGCCGCGAAGCGCCCATGAGGTCGCTCGCGTTCTCGCCCTCTGCGACGCCGCGGGCGTCGGCGTCGTTCCGCAGGGCGGCAACACCGGGCTCGTCGGCGGCCAGACGCCCGATGCGAGCGGCGCGCAGATCGTGCTGTCGCTGCAAAAGCTCGACAAAATCCGCGAGGTCGATCCCGCTTCCGACACGATGACGGTCGAAGCCGGCGTCATTCTCGCCAACGCCCAGGCCGCGGCCGAGGCGGCTGGCCGCTATTTCCCACTCTCGCTCGGCGCCGAAGGCAGCTGCACCATAGGCGGCAATCTCGCCACCAACGCCGGCGGCGTCCATGTGATCGCCTATGGCGCGACGCGCGATCTCGCGCTCGGGCTCGAGGTGGCGCTCGCCGATGGGCGGCTGCTGTCCGGCCTCTCCAAGCTGCGCAAGGACAATACGGGCTATGACCTCGCCCAATTGTTCATCGGCTCGGAGGGCACGCTCGGCGTCATCACCGCCGCGACGCTGAAGCTCTTTCCCTTGCCGCGGTCACGCGCGACGGCCTTCGTCGGCCTCGCCGATCCGCGCGCTGCGCTGACGCTGCTGGGGCTCGCCAAGTCGCGCGCCGGCTCGGCGCTCGTCGCCTTCGAATTGATCCCGCGCATCGGCGTCGAATTCGTGCTGCGGCATATCGCCGGCGCGCGCGATCCGCTCGCCGCCGCGCATCGCTGGTATGTGCTGATCGAGCTCGCCTCGCCGGCCGAGAGCGGCGTCGAGGAATTGCTGACCGAATTGCTCGGCGAGGCGATGGAGCAGGGGATCGCCGAGGACGCGACGCTCGCCGCGACGCTCGAGCAGCGCGCCGGCCTCTGGAAGCTGCGCGAGACCCTGCCGGAGGCGCAAAAGCCCGAGGGCGTCTCGATCAAGCACGACGTCTCCGTCCCGCTCGAATCGATCCCGGCTTTTCTGGACGAGGCGAGCGCTCTCGTCACGGCGCATGCGCCGGGCGCGCGGCCGACGCCCTTCGGCCATATGGGCGACGGCAATATTCACTATAATGTCTCGCAGCCCGAGGGCGCCGATCGCGCCGGCTTCCTCGCCCGCCGCGAGGCGATCAACGAGATCGTGCATGGGCTGGTGACGAAATATGCGGGCTCGGTCTCGGCCGAGCACGGCGTCGGCGTGCTGAAGCGCGAATTATTGCGCAAGGTGAAGGACCCGGTGGCGCTCGAGCTGATGCGCGCGATCAAATCGGCGCTCGACCCGAAGGGAATCCTCAATCCGGGGAAGCTTCTGTAGGGGTGCGGGCGTGGCGCTTGCGGCGCTTTTGCGCGGGCGCGGATTTGTCGGCGGCGCCGCCTTCGAAGCCCACCAGAATCTCATAATCGTCGGCGGCTTGCGCGCCGAGATAGGGGACCGAGAGCGGCTCCGAGATCACGCGGAACTCGCCGCGCGCGGCGCCCGCGGGCACGCTCGCCGAGACGTGATAGATCTTGGAGGCGAGGATCGATTCATCCTTCTGCCGCCGCGCCGCGATCTTCAGCGCGCCGGAGAAGGAGCCCGGCTGGCCGGTCGGGCCGAGCACGGCCGCCCCCTCGACGCCGACCTTGATGAGAATCTGATCGCCCGAAACCGTGCATTCGCGCGCGAGATGCGACAGCGAGAGCTGATAGCGGACCGAGGAATTATCGGCGCCCGGCGGCACGCGCAACGTGGCGGCGCCGGTGTCCACGAGGATCTCGGGACAGTCGACCGCGGAGCCGGGCGCGGCTTGCGTCGGCCGGTCGGACTTTTGCTGCTCCTTCTCGCCGCCGCCGAAGACGCCCGAGAAAGGATTGGGAATGTCGAAGGCGCGGGCGGCGCTCGCCGCGAGCCCCGCCGCAAGCGTGGAAACCGAGAGAATTGCGAAAAAGCGCCGCATCATCCGTCCCGTGCCCATCGGACTTTCACCCTCTGCTCGCGAGCTCCGCTCACCGTCGATGAACGCCATTACCGCCATCACGGCAGTTTGGCGAATCCCTCCTTGAAGCCGGCCAGCGACAGCGGCAGGCCGACGCCCTCGTCGGGCGTCAGATAGATGACGAAGGTCGCGGTCTTGCCGTTCTTGAGCTGGTCGACGAGCGAATCATCCATGACGACATCGGCGACGCAGCCCGAGGGCAGGCAGCGCACGAAGCCGGTGTCGCCGATTCGCGTCTTGTCGATGGTGAGGCCGAGGCCTTTGATCAGCAGCACATTGAGCGGCGCGATGACGCGCAGCAGCCGGCTCTTGCCGTCGCTCGTCTTCAGGACGACGACGACCAGATTGACATTGGCCTTGTCCTCCGCCGCAACGCTCTGAATCAGCGCGCATTGCTCGGCGGCGGCGCCGGCCGGCGTCTCGCAGCGAATCTCCCAGTCGCCATATTTGGATTTGACGGCGCCCTGCGCAGCGGCGGGCGAGACCGCCGCCCATAGGACGACCGACGCCGCGACTGATGCTGCGACTGCGAAAAACAGCCCCGCGACCACATGTCGCAACCTCGCGAGCCGGAGAACGGCGGCGTGCGGCCTCATTTTCGCTCCATGTTTCTTCCGATCGGATTCCAATAGCCCTTAGGATCGAAACCGGGCCAAATCTGGGCGTTGCGAATTGTCTCGAGGGTGGCGCTCTGCGTAGCAAATGGCCGCCCGCTGTCAAGCGGAAGGGCGCCGACGCCGCAATTTTACGCAGGGAGGGGTGGCGCGACTTTTTGTCAGGCACACTGTGGCGCCGCAGCGATTGCGCGGCGCCGCCGTTTGTGGTTGAACCCGCGTGGGAATACCTGACGGGCCGGATTTGTGGCGGGTTCGGCGCGATCAAAACAACCGGATAACAGAATCATAACGACCTTGTTCCTGAGGTCCGAGAGGCGATCTTCATGCTCATCGGCAGACGACCCACATTCCGCCGCGCGGCCTTGATGGCCGGCGCCTTATCTTCCCTCCTCCTGCTCGCGGGCGTCGCATACGCGGAGGTGTTGGGCCAGCCCACTCCGGGAGGCCTCGGCCTTCCGGCGACGGTGACGGAAGTCGGCGCCGAGACGCAGTTTTTCTACAATGTCATTCTGCTTCCCATCATCAGCTTCATCGGCCTCTTCGTTCTCGGTCTTCTGATTTACGTCTGCTGGCGGTTCAACGAGAACGCCAATCCCGTTCCCTCCAAGCTCACCCATCACACCGGCCTCGAGATCGCGTGGACGCTGGTGCCGGTGCTCATTCTGGTGTTCATCGCCATTCCGTCCTTCCGTCTGCTCGCCCATCAGATGGAGATCCCCGAGCCGAAGGTGACGATCAAGGTCACCGGCAATCAATGGTACTGGTCCTACGCCTATCCGGAGGATCAGGGCGGCGGCTTCTCCTTCGATCAGTTCCTGAAGCCCGAGGCGGATCTCAAGCCGGAGAATGGCGACGTTCGCCTGCTCTCGGTGGACAATGAGGCGGTGGTGCCGGTCGGCGAGGTGATCAAGCTGCAGGTGATCGCCTCCGATGTGATCCACTCCTTCACGATTCCGGCCTTCACGATCCGCATCGACGCGGTGCCCGGCCGCCTCAACGAGACTTGGTTCAAGGCCGAGAAGGAAGGTCTCTTCTACGGCCAGTGCTCGAAGATCTGCGGCAAGGATCATGCGTTCATGCCGGCCGCCATCCGCGTCGTCTCCAAGGAGAAATACGCCGAGTGGCTGCTGGAGGCGAAGAAGAAATTCGCCAAGGCCGACGACGGGCGCATGCGCGTCGCCGTCGAGCGCGACGCGCGTTGAGAGACGCATTCTCCGAGCCGAACCGAATAAAACCCGAGCATTCTCCGAGGATCACGACCATGGACGCCATCTCGACCGAGGCGGGGGCCCACCACGACCATCCCACCGGCCTGCGCCGCTTTCTCTTCTCGACCAATCACAAAGACATCGGCACGCTCTATCTGATCCTCGCCGTCATCGGCGGCCTCATCGGCTTTCTGATGTCGATGGCCATTCGCGCCGAACTCGCCCATCCGGGCATTTCGGTGTTCCCGGGCATTTCCGCTCTGCTGCACGGGACCGATCCGACCAATATCGACGCCGCCAAGAACCTCTATAATGTGTTCATCACCGCCCATGGCGTGCTGATGATCTTCTTCTTCGTCATGCCGGCGCTGATGGGCGGCTTCGCCAATTGGTTCGTGCCGATCATGATCGGCGCGCCGGACATGGCCTTCCCGCGCCTCAACAACATCTCCTTCTGGCTGCTCGCCGCGGCGCTGGTGCTGGTGGTGCTGTCGACCTTCGCGGAGGGCGCTCCCGGCTCGCTCGGCTTCGGCGGCGGCTGGGTGTTCTACCCGCCTCTGTCGTCCAACACGGGCCATCCCGGGCCGGCGATGGATTATGTGATCCTGTCGCTGCATCTGGCCGGCGCCTCGTCGATCCTGGGCTCGATCAACTTCATCACCACCATCTTCAACATGCGCGCGCCGGGCATGACGCTGCACAAGATGCCGCTGTTCGCCTGGGGCATGCTGGTGACGGCCTTCCTGCTGGTGCTGACGCTGCCGGTGCTCGCCGGCGCCATCACCATGCTGCTGACCGACCGCAATTTCGGCACGACCTTCTATGATCCGGCGGGCGGCGGTGATCCGATCCTGTTCCAGCATCTGTTCTGGTTCTTCGGCCATCCGGAAGTCTATGTGCTGATCCTGCCGGCCTTCGGCATCATCAGCCACATCGTCTCCACCTTCTCGCGCAAGCCCGTGTTCGGCTATCTCGGCATGGCCTACGCCATGGTGTCGATCGGCTTCCTCGGCTGCATCGTGTGGGCGCACCACATGTATACGGTCGGCCTGTCGCTCAATGCGCAGCGCTACTTCGTCTTCGCCACCATGGTGATCGCGGTGCCGACCGGCATCAAGATCTTCTCCTGGATCGCGACCATGTGGGGCGGCTCGATCTCCTTCCGCGCCCCGATGTGGTGGGCGATCGGCTTCATCTTCGTGTTCACCCTCGGCGGCGTCACCGGCGTCGTTCTGGCGAACGCCTCGGCCGACCGTCAGCTGCACGAGACCTATTACGTCGTCGCGCACTTCCACTACACCATGTCGCTCGGCGCGGTGTTCGGCGTCTTCGCGGGCTTCTATTACTGGTTCCCGAAGATGACGGGCTACATGTACAACGAGACGCTGTCGAAGCTGCACTTCGTCACGCTGTTCGTCGGCATCAACCTCGTCTTCTTCCCGCAGCATTTCCTCGGCCTCGCCGGCATGCCGCGCCGCTACATCGACTATCCGGACGCTTTCGCGCTGTGGAACTATTGGTCGTCGGTCGGCGCCGCCATCGCCGCGGTCAGCGTGCTGGTGTTCTTCTACACCGTGGCGGAGGCCTTCCTGCGCAAGCGCGAGGCGGGCAATAATCCGTGGGGCGTGGGCGCGACGACGCTCGAGTGGACGCTGCCCTCGCCGCCGCCCTTCCATCAGTTCGAGACCCTGCCGCGCATCACCGGCTCGGGCCATCACTGACGCAAATCGTCTGGTCGCGGGGCCTTGCCGCCGCCGCGACCAGACGGAGCAATGATCCGATCTTCTCGATTGCCTCTGGAACGAGAACGAGCGCGGGAACGACAATGAGCGACGCCTCCTTCATCATCGACGATGCTTCGGCTCCGCGCGCGCCAGTCGCCGCCCCCGGCGATTATTTCGCCCTGCTGAAGCCGCGTGTGATGTCGCTGGTCGTGTTCACGGCGCTGGCCGGCATTCTGCTGGCGCCGGTCGCGCCGCATCCTTTCATCGCTTTCGCCTCGCTGCTCGCCATCGCCGTCGGCGCGGGCGCGTCCGGCGCGCTGAACATGTGGTACGACGCCGATATCGACGGTCTGATGACGCGCACGCGCGGCCGGCCCATTCCCGCCGGCCGGCTCGGCCGCGAGGAGGCGCTGGCCTTCGGCCTGTTCCTGTCGATCATGGCGGTGTTCACGCTCGGCCTCGTCGCCAATTGGCTGGCCGCGGCGCTGCTCGCCTTCACCATCTTCTTCTATGTCGTCGTCTATACGATGTGGCTGAAGCGCTCGACGCCGATGAACATCGTCATCGGCGGCGCGGCCGGCGCGCTGCCGCCTGTCGTTGGCTTCGCCGCGGCGACCGGCGCCGTCGATCTCTCCAGCCTCGTGCTGTTCGGCATCATCTTCATGTGGACGCCGCCGCATTTCTGGGCGCTGGCGCTGGTCAAGCGCGAGGAATACGGAGCCGCCGGCATTCCCATGCTGCCAAATGTGCATGGCGAGACGCGCACCCGCCTCGAGATTCTCGCCTATTCCATCGCGCTCGCGCCCATCGGCGTCGCGCCCTATCTCCTCGGTTTCGCCTCGCCGGTCTATGGCGTGGTCTCGCTGCTGCTGGGCGTGGCGCTGATCGCCTGCGCCGTCTGGGTCTATCGTCGCCGGGACGGCGAGCCGGCGCGCCGCGCGGCGATGCGCCTCTTCTTCTTCTCCATCGTTTATTTGTCCCTATTGTTCATGGTCCTGGTGATCGAGAGGCTTCTCGCCCTCTCGTCCTGGCTCGCTTGAGCGGAGGAACGCATGACGATCGGTCGACCCGAAAACACATCCGAGCCGGAAGAGGGCGTCGTCCTCACGGCCGAGCAAGCGAAGAGCCGCCGCGCCCGCAATATTGCGATCGGCGTCGCCGTGGCGCTGTTCGTGGCGCTCTTCTACTTCGTGACCATTGTGAAGCTCGGCGGCAATGTCGTGCCGCGGACGGGGTGAGATCGACATGAGTGGAGATCGCACAGAAAAACCCCGCGGAGGCCGCGCCGGCAAAGGCGCGGGGCTGCTGATCGGCGGCTCCGTGGCCATGCTGATCCTGTCCTTCGCCTCGGTGCCGCTCTATCGCGCCTTCTGCTCGGCGACCGGTTTCGGCGGCACGACGCAAGTCGCCAAGGTCGCGCCGGCCAAGCCCGGCGAGCGGACGCTCGGCGTGCGTTTCGACGCCAATGTCGCGCATGATCTGCCCTGGCGCTTCGCGCCGGAGACGCCGCGCATCGTGGTGCGCACCGGCGAGACGGCGACGATCTATTACAAGGTCGTCAATCTCTCCGATCGGGAGACGAGCGGCGTCGCCGCCTATAACGTCAGCCCGGATCAGGCCGGCGCCTATTTCGACAAGCTCGCCTGCTTCTGCTTCTCGGAGCAGAAGCTCGCGCCGCACGAGAGCGCCGAATGGCCGGTGGTGTTCTTCCTCGATCCGGCGCTCGAGAAGGACGAGACGATGAACCATGTCGAGGAGGTCACGCTCTCCTACTCTTTCTTCGCCACCAAGAAGCCCAAGGAGGCGGCGAGCGCGCAGGGGACGAAGCCGAAGTCCTGAGAAAACGAGAATGCGACGGGAGGCGTCCGCGGCGGGACGAATCATCCCGCGCGAATGGAGCCCAGCGAAGGAGACCGGCCCGGCCGGCGAAATTTCGAGGATAATGAACATGTCGGACGGACACGCGAAACCAAATCACGATTATCATCTCGTCGATCCGAGCCCGTGGCCGCTGGTCGGCGCGCTCGCCGCGCTGTTCACCGCGATCGGCGCGGTCTATTGGATGAAGGGCATGCCGCTGTTCGGCATAAAGATCGGCGGCCCGGTCCTCTTCTCCGCCGGTTTCGCCTGCATCCTCTTCACAATGTGGTCCTGGTGGGGCGACATCATCCGCGAGGCCGAGCACGAGGGCCATCACACCGCGGTGGTGCAGCTGCATCACCGCTATGGCGTGATCCTCTTCATCCTCTCCGAGGTGATGTTCTTCGTCGCCTGGTTCTGGGCCTTCTTCAATTCGGCGATCTTCCCGGCCGATCCGCAGATGGTCACGCGCACCGAGCTGTTCCAGGGCGTGTGGCCGCCGCATGGGATCGAGGTGCTCAATCCCTGGCATCTGCCGCTGCTCAACACGCTGATCCTGCTGACCTCCGGCGCGACGCTCACCTTCGCGCATCACGGCCTGCTGCACAATGATCGGGGCGCGCTGAAGAAGGGCCTCATCGCCACCATCGCGCTGGGCCTGATCTTCACCTGCGTCCAGGCCTATGAATACGCTCATGCGCCCTTCGCCTTCAAAGGCTCGATCTATGGCGCGACCTTCTTCATGGCGACCGGCTTCCACGGTTTCCATGTGATCGTCGGCTCGATCTTCCTGATCGTCTGCCTCGTGCGCACCTATGTCGGCCAGTTCAAGCCGGATCAGCATCTCGGCTTCGAGTTCGCGGCGTGGTATTGGCATTTCGTCGACGTCGTCTGGCTGTTCCTGTTCGCCTCCATCTACGTGTGGGGCAATTGGGGCGGCGCGATGGAGTGAGCGAACGGGCCCATTTCGGCTTCCGAGGAAGCGCCGGCGGGGACCCGTCGGCGCTTCTCTTGCTTTCGAGGCGTCGCCTCCGCGACGGAAAGGAACCCATGTCCGCCGACAATCACCCCACCGTCTCGCCCTATGTCGCCGGCCTGCTCGGCCGCTGCCCGCGCTGCGGCAAAGGCCATGTGTTCCGCGGCTTCCTGGAGCTCGCGCCGGCCTGCGAGGTGTGCGGGCTCGATCTCGCCTTCGCCGATTCGGGCGATGGGCCGGCCGTGTTCGTGATGACCATCGCCGGCTTCATCGTCGTCGGCGCGGCGCTCTATGTCGAGGTCGCCTATTCCCCGCCCTATTGGGTGCATGGGCTGATCTTCCTGCCGCTGACCGTCATCGTCTGCGCGGGGCTGCTGCGGCCGGCCAAGAGCCTGCTGATCGCGCTGCAATATTTCAACAAGGCGGAGGAAGGTCAGCGCGCCGATGAGAGCTGAGGCGCGCGCGCTTCTCGGACCGGCGCTGTTTTCCGCGGTCATGGTGGCGCTGCTCGTCGGGCTCGGCGTCTGGCAGCTGCGTCGCCTCGCCTGGAAGGAGGCGCTGATCGCCCATGTGGAGAGCCGCGCCACCTCGGCGCCGGTCGCGCCGCCGCCGCGCGACCAATGGGCGAGCCTTTCGCCGGATGACTACGACTTCCTCCATGCGCGCGTCACGGGTCGTTTCGATCTCGCGCGTGAGGCGCTGATCTTCTCTGCCCCGCCGTCGGGCGCAGGCGTGGAGCCCGGCTATCGCGTGATCGCGCCTTTCCTGCTCGAGGGCGGCGGGGCGGTGCTCGTCGATCGCGGCTTTTTGCCGCTCTCCGCACGCGCGGACGAGACGCGCAAGCGCGAGCCCGCCGGCGAGGTGACGCTCACCGGCCTGCTGCGCGGCCCGCAGGCGCGCAATCTGTTCACGCCCGCCGACGCGCCGCAGCAGGGGCTGTTCTACACGAGCGATCCGCGCGCGCTCGCCGCCTATTTGCAGCTCCCCGACGCTGCGCCTTTCACGCTGGAGCTCGATCCCGCGGCGCCAGCGCCCGGCCTGCCGCACGTCTTCGATCACACGATCGAGCTCGCCAATAATCACCTTTCCTACGCCATCACCTGGTTCTCGCTGGCGGCGGCCGTGGCCGGAGGCCTCGGCTTCTACGCCGTCGGCCGGCTGAAGCAGCGCTGACGCGGCTTTCTTCGTGAGGTCGTGGGCGCAGTCGCCAAGAGGACGCAACCGACACCGAAGGCGGATTTCCGCGCCTTCGGACTTTCCCGAGGCCGCCTCCGCGGGTTAGAAGAGACGCCGTGCGCTACATTTCCACACGCGGCGAAGCTCCCGCGCTCGCCTTCGAAGACGTCCTCCTCGCCGGCCTCGCCTCCGACGGCGGCCTTTATGCGCCCGTCTCCTATCCGGGCCTGGCGCGCGGCGACATAGCGGCTCTGGCCGGCCTTCCCTATGCGGAGGCGAGCGCGCGCATCATCGCGCCCTTCCTCGGCGAGGCCTTCACCGGCGAGGCGCTGCGCGCGCTGACGCATGACGCTTATTCGAGCTTTCGTCACAGCGCCGTCGCGCCGCTCACGCAGATCGCCGAAAACCTCTTCGTCCTCGAGCTGTTCCACGGGCCGACGCTGGCGTTCAAGGACGTCGCCATGCAGTTGCTCGGGCGCATGATGGACGAGGTTCTGGCGCGCCGCGATCTGCGCGCCACCATCGTCGGCGCGACCTCCGGCGACACCGGCGCCGCGGCGATCGAGGCTTTCGCCGGCCTGGAGCGCGTCGACGTCTTCATCCTCTATCCGCACGAGCGCGTCTCGAACGTGCAGCGCCGGCAGATGACGACGGTCGAGGCCGACAACATCCACACCATCGCGCTTCGAGGCTCCTTCGACGATGCGCAATCGATTCTGAAATCCTTCTTCCGCGACGCCCGCTTCCGCGCGAGCGTCGGCCTCGCGGGGGTCAATTCCATCAATTGGGCCCGCGTCGTCGCGCAGACGGCCTATTATTTCACCAGCGCGGTCGCGCTCGGCGCGCCGTCGCGCGAAGTGAGCTTCGCCGTGCCCACCGGCAATTTCGGCGATGTGCTCGCGGGCTATGTGGCCAAGCGCATGGGCCTGCCGGTCGGCCGCCTCGTCATCGGCACCAACGCCAATGACATTCTCGCGCGCACGCTCGCCACGGGCCGCTATGAGCTGCGCGGGGTAACGCCGACGCAATCGCCGTCGATGGACATTCAGATCTCCTCTAATTTCGAGCGTCTGCTGTTCGACGCCTATGGCCGCGACGCCGCGCAGCTCCGTGGGCTGATGGGCGCGCTGGAGCAGTCGGAGGGGTTTTCCATCGCCCCCGCACCGCTCGACGCCATTCGCGCGGAGTTCGAGGCGAGCGCCGCCTATGAGGCCGATACGACCGAAGAGATCGCCCGCACCTATCGCGAGACCGGCTATATTCTCGATCCGCATGCCGCGACCGGCGTTCATGCGGCGAGACGGCGCCTCGCCGTGGACCCGGCGACGCCGGTCGTCGCGCTGGCCACCGCGCATCCCGCCAAATTCCCGGATGCGGTGGAGCGCGCGATCGGCGTGCGGCCGCCGCTGCCGGACCATCTCGCGCATATTCTGACCGCGCCGGAGCGCTTCACCGTGCTCGACAATGATGTGGCGAAGGTCGCGGCCTTCATCTCCGAACGCGCCCGCGCGGCGCGCGCGGCGGCGTGAGAGGGCGGCAATGGCGCTGTTCGGCCTTCTCCCCGCCTATCGCGATCTGCCGCTGCGCGGCGAGGGCGTCTATCTGCGCGGCTCGGAGATGCGCGATTTCGTCGCCTGGGCCTCGCTCAGGGAACGCAGCCGCGGCTTTCTGACGCCCTGGGAGCCGACCTGGCCCTCGGACGATCTGACCCGCGCCAGCTTTCGCTATCGCGTGCGCCGCCACGCCGAGGAGATGGCGCGCGACGAGGCCTATTCCTTCTTCGTCTTTCGCGAGGCGGATGACGTTCTGGTCGGCGGGCTGACGCTCGGCCATGTGCGGCGCGGCGTGTCCCAGGCGGCGACGCTCGGCTATTGGATGGGCGAGCCCTATGCCGGCAAGGGCTATATGTCCCGCGCCGTGCGGGCGGCGCTGGACTACGCCTTCAACCGCCAGCGCCTGCACCGCATAGAGGCCGCCTGCCTGCCCTCCAACGTCGCCTCCATCCGCTTGCTGGAGCGCAATGGCTTCAAGCAGGAGGGTTTCGCGCGGGCCTATCTCAACATCAACGGCCAGTGGCGCGACCATCTCCTCTTCGCCCGGCTCGACAGCGATCCCTCGCCGGCGCGTCGGCCGCTCTGAGCGGACCGCATGCGGCTCGCCGCGTTTCGAATCTGCACAGCCGATCTCCGATTCTCTCTGGCACGCATCTCTCACCCTAACCTTCGACATTGCCGTCCGCGTCTCGAAACGGGACGGCAAGGCGAAAAAAGGGTAGCGTATTCATGTCGTTCCAGCGAAACCAGGCGTTTCAGGGCCTCGAGGAGGTCATCGTCGGCGGCGCGCGCATCGCGCGTCTCGATCTCGCCGAGACCGCGCGGCTGATGATCGAGGCGGCAGGCCGTCCCGCGCGCGCGAGCGGGCCCCTTTATCTCACCTCCGTCAATGGCGAGGTGCTGGCGCGTCGCCGCGCCAGCCGCGATTTCGCCGCGCTCGTCGATCAGGCCGATCTCATCAGCGCCGACGGCCAGCCGCTCGTCTTCGCCTCCCGTCTCCTCGGCGCGCGGGCGCTGCCGGAGCGCGTGGCGACGACCGATCTCTATCCGCTCGTCGCCGCGATGGCCGAGCGCGAGGGCGTCACCTTCTACCTCTATGGCGCGTCGGAAGAGGTCAATCGCGCGACCTATGAGACCACCAAGCGTCGCTTTCCCGGCTTGCGCATCGTCGGCCGCTCGCATGGCTATCTGCGCGGCGAGGAGCTCGAGCAAAAGATCGACGAGATCAACGAGCTCGCGCCGGATATCGTCTGGCTCGCGCTAGGCGTGCCGCGCGAGCAGGAATTCGTGCGCGAGTGGAGCGATCGCCTTCGAAACGTCAAAGTGATCAAGACATCTGGGGGCCTGTTCGATTTTCTGGCCGGCGCCAAGAAGCGCGCCCCGATGTGGATGCAGAAGGCGGGGCTCGAATGGGCGTTCCGTCTTCGGCTGGAGCCGCGCCGGCTGCTCTTGCGCTATGTGACGACCAATCCGATCGCGTTGCTGCTGTTATTGCGCCACACGCATTGACCGTCCTCGCACATCCGCCGGCGTCGAAGCCGGCGGGCGTCCGAAGCCGCAGTGTAACGAGTTCGGCTTCGGGTCCCCGGCGCGTCGCGCCACTCCGCCAGCGCCGGGGACGACGCCGATCATCGGCGATTTCTCAAAATGGGAAAGCTCGGCGGCCTGCGCATTCGCGCCGATAGTCGGTCAAATCCGTCCTTGCAGCCGGCTCCACAGCGCGTTTTCCGCGCTGAACACATAATCGAGCCGCGCGCTGGTCACCGTGCGCGCGCCTTTGGCGATCAGCCAATCGGCGAATTGCGGCGCCGAATCGGCCGCGGCGGCGAACGTCACGAAGCCGCCGTCGCCGCGCTCGCGCAAGCCGGCCGCGAATTTCTCCGCCGCCTCGGCGAGCAGCGCCTCGTCCAGCGCCGGCAGATGCGTGCGGATCTCGCGCGTCGTGCGCGCCAGCTCCTCGGCCGCTATGCGCGACAAGATGATGCGCGCCGCCTCCCGCGCCCGCGGCGTCCAGGGCGCGGCGAGCGAGGCGACGAGATTGGCCTGCGAGCGCAGGATCACGCCATCGTCCAGCGTCTTCAGCGCATTGGCGACGAGCGTCGCGCCCGTGGTGGTGATGTCGACGATGAGATCGGCCGAGCCCGCCGCCGGCGCGCCTTCCGTGGCGCCGGAGCTCTCGACGATGCGATAATCGCCGATCGCATGTTTCGCGAAGAAACGCCGCGTCGTGTGCACATATTTGGTGGCGACGCGCAGCCCGCGGCCATGGCGGGCGCGAAAGCCGGCGGAGACGTCGGCGAGATCGGCCATGGTGCGAACGTCGATCCAGGCCTGCGGAACGGCGACCACCACATTGGCCTTGCCGAAGCCGAGCGGCGCCAGAATCTCCACCTTGCTTTCGGCGTCGGGAATCGTCTCGCGCACGAGGTCCTCCCCGGTCACGCCGAGATGCACATCGCCGCTGGCGAGCCGCGCCGTGATCTCGGAGGCGGAGAGAAAGGCCGCCTCGGCGTCGTCGACGCCGGCGAGCTGGCCGCGATAGTCGCGCGCCCCGCGGCCCTGCGTGACCTCTATGCCGGCGCGGGCGAAGAAGGCGTTGGCGTTCTCCTGCAGCCGGCCCTTGGAGGGGACGGCGACGATCAGCCTGTCGGGCGTCGGTCCGGTCATGCCGCGCGTCCTTTGCGCGCCGTGAGGCGGTCGACCCATATGGCCGCGCCGACGGCGGGAATGTCCTGTTTCGCGCCGAGCGTCGTCAGCAGGCGATCGTAGCGTCCGCCGCCGATGAGCGGCGGGCCGGCGGGTTCGGCGCGCGCCTCGAAGACGAAGCCCGAATAATAATCCAGCCGGCGCGCGAAGCTGGCCGAGAAGCGCACGCGCTCGAGATCGACCCCGCGCGCGGCGAGAAAGCCCGAGCGCGTATCGAGCGAATCGAGCGCCGCGGAAAGATCGAGCGAGGCGTCGGCCGCGAGCTTGCGCAGCGCCGCGGAGGCCTCGTCGATCTGCCCCTGCACGGAAAAAAAGGCGTCGACCAACGCATGGGTCTCGGCGCTCACTCCGGCGCCGCCGGCGAGCGCCGCCTGATCCAGAAAACGCTCGGCGATCTCGCCGGCGCTGCGGCCGCCGACCGGCGAAATGCCGGCGATGGAGAGAAGATCCTCGACCAGCGCGCGCGCCTCTTTGGCGTCCACTTTCTCGAGCGCGGCGAGCACGCCGGCGTGCTCCTTGCCATTGGCGGGCGGGGCGAAAATCTCGGCGAGGGATTCGCCGCGGGCGTGTCCCGTCTCGAGACGCCGGCGCCAGGCGGGCGGCAGGTCGAGCCGGTCCAGAAAGGTGGAGACGAGGCCGGCGTCGCCGGTCTCGACATGGAGCGCGCCGCCGCCGACCGCGCTCGCGGCCTCCAGAGCAGCGGTGAGGATTTCGGCGTCGGCGGCCTCGCGATCGTCGCGGCCGAAGCTCTCGAGCCCGGCTTGCGACAGCTCGCCGGTCCCCGCCTCGCCCTCGGAGGGGAAGCGGAACACGGCGCCGCCATAGGCGAAGCTGGCGGGCGCGCCGGCCGCCGGCGACGCGAGATAGGCGAGGCAGACGGGGATGGTGAATTCCGGCCGCAGGCAGACATCCGCGCCGGCGGCGTCGCTGGTCAGATAGAGGCGGCCGCGGAAATCCTCGCCCGAGCGGTCCAGGAACACGCCGGCCGGCTGCAGGATCTTCGGCTCGCAGCGGGCAAAGCCCGCGCGCTGGAACGACGCCAATATCGCGCCGAGAGCGTCGCCGCTCGAAAAATCGGTTTTCGCCGCCTCGTTCACGCCTTCAGTCCCTCTCTTGCGGCCCTTCCTTAGCAAGGGCGGAGGACATGCGCATCCGCTTTCCGGAGGGAGGGTGAACGAAGCGCGGGCTCGTCAGAACTTGCACTCTTTCGGCAGCTTCTCGTCCGACCAATCGGCGAGCGCGATCGTCTGCGCCTTGATTTCCACCTTCTTGCCGTTGCGCGTCCCCTTGCCGGAGAGGAAGTTGAGATCGCAGCTTCCGCCGGCGGCGGGGTCGAGCGTGTCGCGCGCCGTGTAGGTGAGGCCGGCGACGGTGAGCGCGCCATTGCGGCGCACCACGGTCAAAGTCTGGCTCCAGCGGTCGCGGCCGACGGCGTCATTCTCGGATTTGATCAGCAGCGAGCCCTTGTCGTTCACGGCGAGCGCGGGGCGGGTTCCGGCCATGGCGCCGGTCCAGGCGGCGTTCTTCTTGACGAAGCTCGGCTTGGCGCCCGCGCCGAGCGTATTCCGCTCGAGGCCGAGATAGACATAGAGATCGGCGCCGTCGTCGAGATTGTCGACGAGCAAAGCGAGATCATAGCCGCCGCCGTCCGAGAGAAAGAGCGTCGTCGCGGAGAGCACGCGCTCGAGCGGAGCTTGGGCCTGCGCGGGGAGAGAGGCGAGGAGAAGCAGAGCGACGAGACGGAAGCGCATGCGAAAAAGCTCCGACCAAATGTCTGAGACCCTCATCCGACCCGACTTCGTCGGGCCACCTTCTCCCGCGTGCGGGAGAAGGAGACGCGCGTCTAGAAACGCTTTTTATTGCAGCAATAGTGAAGAAAGGGCGCTTCCTTCTCCCGCTTGCGGGAGAAGGCGGCCCCGCGAAGCGGGGTCGGATGAGGGCCCGCCGGATGGACGAGCCCCCGCCGCGTCACTCGCCGGCGTTGGCGGCTTCGGCCTTTTCCTTGGCCTCGAGGTCCTCGCCGGTCTGCTGATCGACGACGCGCATGGAGAGGCGCACCTTGCCGCGATCGTCGAAGCCGAGCAGCTTCACTTTCACCTTGTCGCCTTCCTTCACGACATCGGTGGTCTTGTTCACGCGCGCGCTGGAGAGCTGCGAGATGTGAACGAGACCGTCCTTGGCGCCGAAGAAGTTCACGAAGGCGCCGAAATCGGCGGTCTTCACCACCGTGCCCTCGTAAATCTGGCCGACTTCCGGATCGGAGGCGATCGACTTGATCCAGGCGATCGCGGCCTTGATCGAATTGGCGTCGGAGGAAGCCACCTTCACCGTGCCGTCGTCCTCGATGTTCACCTTGGCGCCGGTCTTTTCCACGATTTCGCGGATCACCTTGCCGCCCGTGCCGATCACTTCGCGAATCTTGTCGGTGGGGATTTTCAGCGTTTCGATGCGCGGAGCGAACTCGCCGAGTTCCGCGCGCGACGTGGCGATGGCCTTGGCCATCTCGCCGAGAAT